>NZ_JAUORY010000012.1:0-128849 GCF_030548145.1 Aliiglaciecola sp. 2_MG-2023 | reverse complement strand
GGTTTTGCATTGTAGGCGGCGGCTTTAGCCCCGCAATGTGTTTGAGATATTCCATGGCCTAAAGGCCATGCTACGGGGTTTTGCATTGTAGGCGGCGGCTTTAGTCCCGCAATGTGTTTGAGATATTCCATGGCCTAAAGGCCATGCTACGGGGTTTTGCATTGTAGGCGGCGGCTTTAGCCCCGCAATGTGTTTGAGATATTCCATGGCCTAAAGGCCATGCTACGGGGTTTTGCATTGTAGGCGGCGGCTTTAGCCCCGCAATGTGTTTAAGATATTCCATGGCCTAAAGGCCATGCTACAGGGATTTGTATTGTAGGCGGCGGCTTTAGTCCCGCAATGTGTTTGAGATATTCCATGGCCTAAAGGCCATGCTACGGGGTTTTGTATTATAGGCGGCGGCTTTAGCCCCGCAATGTGTTTAAGATATTCCATGGCCTAAAGGCCATGCTACGGGATTTTGTATTGTAGGCGGCGGCTTTAGCCCCGCAATGTGTTTGAGATATTCCATGGCCTAAAGGCCATGCTACGGGGTTTTGCATTGTAGGCGGCGGCTTTAGCCCCGCAATGTGTTTGAGATATTCCATGGCCTAAAGGCCATGCTACGGGATTTTGTATTGTAGGCGGCGGCTTTAGTCCCGCAATGTGTTTGAGATATTCCATGGCCTAAAGGCCATGCTACACAGACGTCGGCACAATATTCAGGATTGGGCGGTGCGATACTCGCTAATTGATTCTTTTAAGACTTGTGCAGCGGATTGTAAGAATAAGCAGGCTAAAGCTAGACCGATCACGATATCTGGCCAACCGGAGCTAGTTAACCAAACCCCAACACCAGCAAAAATAACTGAAATATTGGCGATAATGTCATTGCGTGAACATAACCATACCGAACTCATATTAATGTCTTCCGCGCGGTGTTTCCAAAGCAATGCCAAACATACACCATTGGCTAATAAGGCGATGAAACCAAACAGGCTTATCGCTTCATATGTGGGTGAGTGAGGAACTATGATACTGTAAATTGCTTGGGCTAAAACAAATAAACCAAATACAGCCATAATCGAGCCTTTAAACATGGCGGATATGGCTTTCATTTTTGCCCCGCGAGCAATCACATAAATGCTAAAAATGTAAACCATTGCATCGCCCAGCATATCTAAAGAATCTGCAATTAACGACACTGAATTTGCCATCAACCCAGCAGTCAATTCCACAACAAACATGATCGCATTGATAGCCAGCACTATCTTTAACGTCTTACCTTGTTTATCCCTGAGCGCTTCTATTTCACAGGATTTTTCACTGCAGCAATTGGCCATTTTATCCCCTGTCAGTTTATTAGATGCTAAGTCGGCTATTTTGAGGGACATGGCGCTATCAAGCAACCCCAAATAGTCGTTAGCGTCTTAAACTACAAACGCTGTGCTTTAATTTCCTTAGCACAATAATCCACAGCCCTAGCAGTTAACGCCATAAAGGTGAGTGATGGATTAACCACACCTGAAGAGCAATATGCCGAACCATCGGTGACAAATAAATTAGGAATATCATGACTTTGGCAATATTGATTTAATACAGAGGTTTTCGGATCTCGTCCCATTCTCGCGGTGCCAACTTCATGAATAGCAATACCTGGAGCACGGTGGGGTAAATCATAGCTAGTGCCGCTTTTGACATTAGTACATCCACCAGCCCGTAACATTTCAGCGCCCATTTCGGCGGCGTCATCCATCATAGCTTTTTCATTTTCTCGATATTGCACGTTAAAGTTAATTAGTGGCATCCCCCACTTATCTTTTTTACTTGGGTGTAATGACATTTGATTATCAAAATGTGGCAACATTTCCCCTTGCGCAGAAAAATCAACGCCCCATTTACCCGGTTGAGTTAACTGATCTTTAAACTCACTGCCAATGCCATCTTGTTGGCTTTTGCCACGCCAATCAGCGCGATAGGTATTAATGCCATAGGCGAACCCGCGCAAATAGCCCTTACGGTATAACTCAGGTCTGGTTTGGAAATTTGGCATATAACAAGATGAAGGCCGTCGGCCTTTATAATACTCGTCCTCAAAACCTTCAATATCCCCAGTGGCGCGGGCATTATAGTTATGATCCATTAAGTAGTGGCCTAACACACCTGACGAATTAGCAATACCATTAGGAAATTTCTTAGAAGTAGAATTGAGCATAATTTGGGTACTACCAATGGTACTTGCACACAAAAACACCACATCGGCGAAGTACTCACGGGTAGACAGATCATCGTTGTCGATCACTCTAACCCCAACAACACGATTGCGTTTTTCATCATATATTAAGCTATGTACAACACTATTTGCGGCAATACTCAAATTATTGGTTTTTGCTGCTGCTGGCAAAGTTGAGCTTTGTGTCGAGAAATAAGCCCCAAACGAACAGCCTTTTTGGCATTCATTACGGGTCTGACATTGCACTCGCCCCTGAGATAGATGCAAAGTAGTGGGTTTGGTCAGGTGAGCCGTTCGTCCCATTATTAAATTACGTCCGGGAAAGGCCTTCTCTATTGCTGCTTTCAACGCTTTTTCTGGGCCCGTCATAGCAAAGGGCGGTAAAAATTCACCATCGGGTAGGTTAGACAAATTCTCTTTGCTACCACTGATGCCAGCAAAGGTTTCAACATAAGAATACCAATCTGCAATATCTTGATATCGAATCGGCCAATCATTACCAACCCCATCACGTTTGTTAGCTAAAAAATCGTCTTCACACATGCGATAACTTTGCCGATGCCACAACAAAGATTTACCGCCTAATTGATTTGCCCGTATCCAGCGAAAATCAGTACCATCAGCTGTTTCATAGGGGAGATCGCGGTCATTGCCAAAAAATTGTTTAGTACCATCGTGAAATGCATAACAATCTTTTTGAATTTTGTATTGTTGTTCAATTAGCAGATTATCTACTTTGCTACGATTTTCATAATCCCAAACCGGCTTACCTTCAGCGACATAATCTTTGCGGTGTTCAACCACTCGGCCACGTTCGATCATCAAAGTTTTGAAACCCCGTTCACAAAACTCTTTCGCTGCCCAACCACCGGTAATCCCAGAACCCACAACCAATACATCAAATTTTTCATCTTGTTGTTTTATATAAATATCATTATTCACGTCATTTCCTAGCGATTTTTTTGTTCGAACAAAAAACTATGTCAGTACCAAACTAGCTCAATAATAAGCAAAACTGCCCCACGATTTGTCATCCTCTTTTAAAGGAATAACACTAAAACCGCCTGGCACAGGGTCGTATCGAAGAATTTTGCTTGCACCTTCTTCCGATGTGAAATAGCCAAATATAATCAGTGACTTAAGAAACTTAAACTGATTTTTTTGTGGTAGGGAAAAGCCTTGCATGGCTTCAATAGCTTGTAATAATTCAGCTTGCTTTTGAGCATCAATTTGACTGAATGATTGCTTAAAATTTGCCATTGAATATTGGTCTATTTGGGTAATAATATCCAAGCACACTTGCTGCTCTTTTTCACTGTGACAGCGAAATAGTTGGTGGTCGACAAATCCGTGGCAATCTAAATCTGCACCGCTAGGAGTGTCAGTTCGCGGTAAAATCGTGTTAGCGATATGCTTTAATGTCAGCATGGTGGGTTTATCAAACAACACTCCTGCAGCGTCTAAATCCCCAGTTCTAATCTGAAATCCCATTGCCACGTTAAGATTCGAGCCATATACCAGAGCAGTGGCCGTGGTCAGTCCCATTGCACGGACAAGGTGCTGCACAAACTTGCGTCTTTGTGGTTGGCTTAGTTTAGTTGGTTTCATCGGAGGCTCCCGCTTCGTTATTGATTGCGATTTTTTCGTTTTTGAATGCCAGCATAAATAGTAAAAATACCGCTAATGCGAATACCGCTGGGAATAACCAAATATTGAACCAGTCGTGGCCAATGTCAGTAGCATACGAATCGGCTATTTTGCCAGCTATCCAGAAGCCAACTAACATACCAATCCCATAGGTTGCTAAGGTAATTAGACCTTGTGCCGCATTTTTCACTTTAGCTCCGGCTTTGGAGTCTGTGTATATTTGTCCAGAAACAAAGAAAAAATCATAACAAACACCGTGTAACGCAATACCGACTAAGAGTAAGGCAATTCCACTGTCGGCATCTCCATAGGCAAATAACACATAGCGTAAAACCCATGCCAGCATACCGATCAATAAAGTAATTTTAATACCGAAGCGGTTTAAAAAGACCGGTAGTATTAGCATAAATACGACTTCGGAAACCTGTCCTAGCGTCATTTTCCCGGTCGCATTCGCGACCCCAATTTCAGTCAAAAATGGGTTGGCATTTTGATAATAAAAAGCCAAAGGTATGCAAATTAAAATAGAAGATATAAAGAACACTAGAAAGTTTTTATCTTTCAATAATGCGAGGGCATCAAGTCCCAAGATCTCTTTCAATCCCATTCGTTCACCAGCACTTTTCGGTGGCGTTTTCGGTAGCATGAAACTAAACAGCCCCAACACTAGAGATGCCGCTGCGCACAATAAAAATGTATTGCCGAGCATTCCTTGTTGAATTGCTTCTTTTCCATCCCAAGCAAATAAATAACTAATCGATAAACCAGCCACAATCCACCCTATAGTGCCCCACACCCTAATTTTGCCAAACTGTTTTGACGGGTCACGCATTTGCGAAAACGCCACCGAATTAACTAAGGCTAAGGTCGGCATATAAACAATCATGTAACCTAAAACAAATGGATAAAAAGCTGCAAAATCAGGGGCTTGATAAAGGCAATACATCAGCACAGCACCGATTAAATGCAGCACCCCTAGAATTCTTTCGGCATTGAAATAACGATCAGCAATCAGACCTATGATAAATGGGGCGATAATGGCTCCCCATGATTGCGTCGAAAAGGCCATACCAATCTCACTACCCGAGGCAGACAAGTTATTGGCCAAAAACGTCCCTAAAGTGACAAACCAGCCTCCCCAGATGAAAAACTGTAAAAACATCATTAAACTTAGGCGCAGAGTTACATTATTCATTTTTCTTATTACTCCTATGATCAAACCAACAACGATTCGTTGACCACTATTTCAATTTTACTTTAGAGCCCCAAAATACGGCGATTCAATTCATCGTCTTTGCCGCTACCCGCAAAGTCATCAAATGCTTTTTCAGTGGGACGAATAAGATGTTCAGCAATAAATTTTGCACCTTCTGCCGCACCGTCTTCTGGATGCTTAATACAACATTCCCATTCCATGACTGCCCAACCATCAAAACCGTATTGCGTCAATTTGCTAAATATTGCTTTAAAATCAATTTGACCATCGCCCAATGAACGAAATCGCCCGGGTCTATCCAGCCAGCCTTGATAGCCGCCATACACGCCAGAGCGGCCAGATGGTCTAAACTCTGCGTCTTTGACATGAAATGCTTTGATTCGCTCGTGATACAAATCGATAAATGCTAAATAATCTAGTTGTTGCAGAATAAAGTGGCTTGGATCGTATAAGATATTAGCCCGAGGATGATGATTAGTGGCCTCTAAAAACATTTCGAAAGAAGCGCCATCATGCAGATCTTCACCAGGATGCAACTCGTAACACAGATCCACGCCGGCCTCATCAAAGGCATCCAGAATCGGCAACCATCGACTCGCCAACTCTGCAAATCCACGTTCGACTAATCCTGCAGGTCGTTGCGGCCATGGATACATAGTGTGCCATAATAAAGCACCGGAAAAACTAGCGTGAGACGTCAACCCTAAGTTAGCACTTGCTTTCGCTGCCCACAGCATCTGCTGTACCGCCCACTTTTGACGTGCGGCTGGATTGTTTTTCACCTCATCCGGGGCAAAGCCATCAAACATTTCATCGTAAGCAGGATTAACGGCAACCAACTGACCTTGTAAATGAGTTGATAACTCACTAATTACCATGCCATGTTTGGCAACGGTCGCTTCAATATCTGCACAGTAAGTCTGATTCATCGCTGCTTGCTGTAAATCAAAAATGCGCCCATCCCAAGTGGGTATCTGAATCGCTTTAAAACCTAACGATGATGCCCATTGACAAATATCATCTAAATTATTAAACGGCGACTCATCGGCGGCAAACTGCGCTAAAAAAATACCGGGGCCTTTAATCTGTTTCATTGTCTGTTTCCTTAAAGTTGGATATCGGCAAGTAAAAAGGGATGCCACTTTTGCGAAGACTTGCTGGCTGCAACGGTATTTTCAATAAATGCCATTCCTCGAATTGCTTCATTTATGCCTGGCGCTTGAACCGAAATATCCGTCTGCTTTGATACATCAAAGTCGCGAATCTGTTGTGCAAATTGACCATATAGATTGGCGAAAGCTTCAATATACCCCTCAGGGTGCCCCGCAGGAGTACGCAGACTTTGCGCAGTTGCAGGAGCACACTCACCAACTCCGGCACGAATCATCTGACTAGGTTTATCGTTAAACTTCATCCAAAGGGTATTGGGTTCCATCTGTTGCCACTGCAGGCTAGCTTTTGTTCCATAGATACGAATATTCAAATTATTTTCTTCACCTACTGATATTTGGCTTGATAGTAAAACTCCCTTTGCGCCATTGTTGAAACGCAATAACACGGTACCGTCATCATCGAGTTGTCTGCCGTCGACAACAGGCTCCAAATCCGCACATAATTTGACAATTTCTAAACCGCTAATAGTTTCTGCTAAATTTGCCGCGTGTACACCGATGTCGCCCATACAACAACTCACCCCAGCGCGCTTAGGATCTAAACGCCAACTGGCTTGTTTGCTATCTTCATCATCTTTGTTGGCTAACCAACCCTGAGTGTACTCAACCAGTATTTTAGTAATGTCGCCAAGCTCGCCGTTAGCTACCCGTGCAGTTGCTTCTTTAACCATTGGATAACCGGTGTAGGTGTGGGTCAATCCATACAGACAACCTGACTTTTCAATAATGCCTTTCAATTCAATTGCTTCATTTAGGGTGAAGGTTGCGGGTTTATCACTGAGTACGTGAAAACCTGCCTCAAATGCAGCTTTAGCTACTGGAAAATGCAAGTGATTCGGCGTAACTATAGAAACAAACTGCATCCTCTGGGATTCTGGCAGTCTCGCCTCCTCTGTAAACATAGTGTTAAAATCCGCATAACAACGAGTGGCAGGAATATTCAACATTTCAGCAGTATTTAAAGCATTTTGATAATCGGAACTAAACGCCCCACAGACCAACTCGATCTCTCCGTCTAGATTTGCGGCAGCACGGTGGATAGCACCAATAAATGCGCCCTTACCTCCGCCAACCATACCCATTCGAATTTTACTCGATGACCTTGTGTTCTCCATGAATTCCTCACCCTCGCATAAGCATTAACATTTCGTTATCAAGTATAGGCAATCAGGCAAGCTTCTCGATATAATTTATTCGGTCATTAGTGCAATTATTTCGGCGCATACTATAATATGAACTTATCTAACGACGTCACCTGAGGGATTTATGTCACAATTCTGGATTGAATCTATGGGAGAGCTGGAAATCAAACAATTAGTCGATGTGTTTGAACTTACTCCAGATATTCTGTTTTGGATTAAAGATCGGGAAAGTCGTGTTGTTTATGCCAACAATGCTTATCTTGAACACTCTGGATTTCAGCATAGAAGCCAAGTTTACGGAAAAAGCGATACCGAGCTTTTCGATCCCCATCTAGCACTGCAATACATAACGGACGATCGAAAACTGCTAGAAGGAGAATTAATTACGTCTCGCTTGGAAATGAATATATCTAAAGATGGAGAATTAGGTTGGTTTTCAACATCAAAGCGGCCACTGCGCGATAAAAATGACAATATCATCGGTTCTTACGGCATCACTCGGCACTTTCATAAATCCTCTCAAGCACTAGCAAATTTTGAAAGCATTCGTATCCCCTTAGATTTCATTCGCAAGAATTATCACCGGGCCATTTCATTAAAGGAGTTAGCGGAGTTATCCCATTTGTCTGTCAGCGCCCTTGAAAGACGTTTCAAAAAGCAATTATCCAAGACACCCACTCGAATTATTAGCGAAGTACGTCTGGAAAATGCGAGATTAATGTTGGTGGAAACAGATACTCCGATTTCTGAAATCGCGTTCAAATGTGGCTTTAGTGATCACAGCTATTTCACGAAGCAATTTAAACAATTTTTTGGATTTCATCCCTCCCAAATGCGCGAACAAATGCAGGCAGATAAAATACAAAACGCGGCGATTAAAGCGACCATGTTAGACGATGCTGATTCGCTGGAGTAGATACAACTAACGAGTTTTGAGACGCTCAAAACTCGCCTTTGAGTTTACTGACGAGTTACTAATACTTTTCTAAAGACTGCAAATAAGACAAACTCGCTGGTATTTGTTGAACCACCCGAGACGACTCATCTTCTAAAAAGAAGTATCGGATACCTTGCTTTTTAGCTTCCGCCACAACTGCAGCTATGCCCACGTCTCCCTGCCCTAACACGACATTAGTATCACCGTCAGCAGATCCTTTAGATGAATTTTCAGTACCTTTTTTACGATCTTTTAAATGCAATGAAGTGAATTTTCCAGGGTATTTTTTAAGTAACGCGGTAGGATCCATGCCACCGTGTTTCGTCCAGAATACATCCATTTGAAATTTAGCTTGGTCGACATTTTGGATAATGTAATCGAACAGGGTTTCATTTTTATAAGGTAAATATTCGTATCCATGCGCATGATATTGCAAGGTCACACCATGCTTCTTGAGCAACGCACCGGCTTGGTTCATTACATCTACGGTTTTTTGCGCATCTTCAAATAGGAAATTTTCACCATGAGGAACCCAATAGAAAGTGGTATAGCTTGCACCATAGAATTTGGCTCGATATACCGCCGCCATAGGATTATCTCGAAGTTCCTCAAAACTGGTATCTGAGCTCACCACATCAATACCGCGTTTATCCAATTCTGCTCGAAACTCTTCAACGGTGTAACCATATAGATCACGGCTACCTTCCACTGCATGTAAACCCCACTGCTGGATTTGGTCAAGGGTTTTGGCTGGGTCTTCAGCAAATTGATGACGTAAACTAAATAATTGCAGTCCCAATTCATGGGCAGCCAATTGGGCACTAGTAAGCAAACAAATACTCATTGCTGCGCCACTTACAAGTCGTTTCATCGTTTTCATGAGTTACTTCCGTTGTCGATTGGTTAATTTTAGAATAGCCGAAATCATATAAGCATGTGTGCTATTAGCCGTATAAGAAAATCGGTTGAAGCTATAACAATTTCAGCGAATAACAATTTATTAACGTCTTCTATCCACTTTGTCTCAGCAGACCCCCTAGTTCGTCGCAAACTGAAAAATTCATAGTTTTTACAGACCCGTTAAGCAAGCAAAGATTTTTTGAATAGGCATACTCGCGCCCATCATGTGCTTGCACAGATAACTCAAATACTGGGAATTTGTTTCGTTTCCCCTTATTAACTAAATCCTGGATAACATCAAGATTATGCGCTCCAAATTTAGTAGACTCATGAATTACAGATTGGACTTAGAGGATCAACAAGGGTGAAACTTTCAACATATTTAATAACTTTATTATTAAGTTTAGTGATTTCTAGCAAGGCTTTCAGCGCTGATTTAGAAACTCTGATTGCCCAAAAAAGTGACGAGATTGAGGCTGAAGTGATTAAGTTAAGACGTCATTTCCATGAAAATCCGGAGCTGTCTAATCGCGAATTTGAAACCGCAAAAACAGTTGCTGCCTATTTACAGGATCTTGGTATGGAAGTAGAAACTGGGGTTGCCTTTACCGGCGTTGTAGGTGTTCTCAAAGGTGGCAAGCCGGGTAAAATACTAGCTCTAAGAGCGGATATGGATGCGTTACCTGTTACTGAACAAACTGGTTTACCATTCGCTTCAAAACAACGAACTCAATACAATGGTAAAGAGGTTGGCGTGATGCACGCTTGTGGACACGACGCTCATATGGCGATTATGTTGGGTACTGCCAAAGTACTGGCGAGCATAAAAGAACAGATTCCAGGCACTGTTAAATTTATATTCCAGCCCGCTGAAGAGGGAGCGCCACTAGATGAAGACGGTGGTGCAGCAATGATGATTAAAGAAGGTGTGTTAGAGGGTAAATATGCACCCGAAGCAATATTTGGTTTGCATGTATGGCCATATAAATCCGGTGATATTCTATATCGTCCTAAAGGAGCCATGGCAGCAGTGGACACCTTTTTCATCGAAGTAACCGGCAAGCAAACCCATGGTTCATCGCCTTGGTTAGGTGTAGATCCCATTTTAGCTGCCAGCCAAATTGTGACCGCAATACAAACTATTCCAAGCAGACAACTTGACATCACTGCGGCACCTTCGGTGATCACAGTGGGCACTATTGAAGGTGGTTTGAGACACAATATAATCTCCGAAAAAGTTTCCATGAGCGGTACTATTCGTACCTTTGATAAAGGTATTCGTGAAGAGTTACTAAAACGCTTAAAATCTACGGTTGAAACCGCTGCTTCTTTGACTGGTGCTAAAGCCGATTTTAAAGTCATATCAGCAACTTTAGTCACCTACAACGACGAAGCATTGACCGCACAAATGCTACCTACAATTAAAAAAGTGGTTGGTGAGGAACATGTGCGCCAAAATGCTGTGATTATGGCTGGGGAAGACTTTTCCTATTTCCAAGACAAAATTCCAGGATTGTATTTTATGTTGGGTATTGGGGCTGATGGTGTGCCAGAAGAAGACATGAAAACCAATCACAGTCCTGATTTTTACGTCAATGAAAAGGCCTTAAAGACCGGTGTAAAAGTGATGTCATCCTTGGCTGTAGACTATTTAAATAGTGCATCCGAATAATATTCACTAAACCACAAACAATTAAGCACCGTTATTCAAATAGCGGTGCTAATACATTTTTCAAAGTGCATGCAAATTGCGAAATGTTTAACACATAACCTAATAAGACAACTACTGTGCCCCAATTAACTCTTAGTCAAATCAATATTTATCCTATTAAATCCTGTGCAGGTATTTCCTTATCCAGTAGCAAAGTAGAGCAAATGGGTTTGGAATCTGATCGCAGATTTGTATTAACCCAAACCAATGGCACCTTTATCACTGCGAGAACCGACAGCACCTTGTGCCTTGTTCAAACGGAGGTCACGGCAACAGGTTTGCGATTAAATGCGCCAGGAATGCCAGAATTAATTATCAAATATGCAGAGTTTTCTGAAAAATATCAGACGGTGAAAGTTTGGGAAGATGACATAAATGGACAATATTGCGATCCTATTTATGATCACTGGTTTAGTCAGTTTCTTGGCAAACCATGTAAATTGGTGTTCTTTGGCGAACAATCAAAGCGTCGGGTTAAAAACAGTGACAGTGAGGTATCTTTTGCTGATGGCTATCCATTTTTAGTAATTTCACAGCAAAGTTTAAATGATCTAAATTCACGTTTAGCTACACCAGTGACAATGAGTCAATTTCGGCCTAATTTAGTCATCGATAATTGTGCGCCATTTGAGGAAGATAATTGGAAAAAAATTCGCATAGGTGAAGTTGAATTTGAGATCATGAAGTCATGTTCGCGATGTATTTTCACAACAGTTGATCCAATTACTGGCGAAAAAAACCCTCAATTAGAACCCCTTTCAACGCTACAAAAGTACCGTAAAGATAAAAAAGGCGATGTGCTTTTTGGGCAAAATCTCATTGCCCTTAATAGCGGAAACTTAAGCCTAAACGATGAAGTGGTTGTCACTGAACGGCAAACTCGCACTATTCATTTTGACCTAGGCTCGAAGCCAGCAAGAAAAGCCGGAAGATCACCAATTCAAGCAGAGAGCACTGAGCAGAGCGCAATAAAATCTGTGGAAATCGCTTTTTCTAGCTGGAATGTGAATCACCAAGGTGACAATCAAACCTCCATTTTAGAGCAAGGGGAAGCCGCCGGCTTAAACTTACCTTACTCTTGTCGAGCGGGGATTTGCGGCAGATGCAAAGTCAAACTCAATAGTGGTCAGGTCAAGAACATAAACGAACTTACTGGCTTAACAGAGCAACAAGCAAACCAAGGTTACATACTTGCATGCAGTTGTGTCCCTCAAACCGATGTGGAAATTACTAAAGCATAACCGCGGGTGGTGCATAGATTATATTTGAGCCCCTTCATGGGTAACCTGAACACCACCAATCCAGCACCCTAAAGATTGCAGTTGATCATCTAGCAGCACAAAATCCGCTTGCATCCCCACACTTATTTTACCTCTATCTGAGCAATCTAAAAAACGAGCGGGAGTTAAACTTGCCATATTTAGCGCTGACTCTAAGGCTATTCCCATATTTTGATGAATATTACTCACTGCTGATGCCATATCCAGAGCGGAGCCAGCTAAGGTGCCATCGGGTAAGGTGAGTTTGTTACCGGTACGTATAATATGCGTATCCAGCCAAGGTAAGGATTCAACATCGGCCCCAACATGTGCCATGGCATCCGTCACCAACATTAAATTCTGCCAGCCTTTGCACTGGAACGCTAAACGGCAATTGTAAGGGTGTACATGTAATTCATCGGCAATCAGTCCACAAGTAACTCGGGGATCGTGCAATGCTGCAGCCACCATTCCTGGATTTCGCGCCGCCAAGCCTGACATGGCATTGAATAAATGCGTAAACCCACTAGCGCCAGCATCGATGGCTTGCAGAACAGTATCAATGTCAGCATTTGAGTGACCCAAAGAAACAATCACACCGCAGCTTACCAATTCCGATATCTGTGCAGCTGAGACATTTTCGGGGGCCACAGTGACCACAACTTTACCCAAATCTTGACGACAAAAAATCGCCATTTCCTCTTCGCTTAGCGGTCTTATTTCATGACTTGAGTGAATTCCGCGCTTAGGAATACTCAGATGAGGCCCTTCAAAGTGTACGCCCAAAATTCCCGGCTCTTTTAACGCAATCGCTTCTGCGATAGCGTCTGCCGCTTGCTGCATAATGGCCAAATTGTCGGTAATCAGTGTTGGTAACATTGCTGTTGTGCCAAACAAACTGTGTGCTTGTCTGATTTTTCTGATCGTAGTCAGACTCGGTTGTTGATTAAACATGAGCCCGCCACCACCATTCACTTGAGTATCAATAAAACCAGCTGTCACCAACCCCTTTAAAGGTAAATCTGTGGATTGGGGATTCGTATCTAATCCGCGTATAACCCCGTTTTCAACACTCAACCTGACATTATCTCGAATACATTGCCCATCGAACAATCGACTGGCGTGGTAAAAAGTCATATTTGATTCCTGTGTGATTAGCCTAATTATCTCAATTGGAGTTAACTTGGATTAAAAGGGTCGTTACATTCTCGCTAAAACACAACAGCGAGCGCTACTTGCTGTTATGTAATAGGTCAAATTCTCTTTTCGCCAACATAATTGCGCCATACTCTGGTGCGGCAATTGGTGGCTGAATAGAGCCTTGAATATCTTCATCCAACCAAGGTTGGATGCGTGAGGCTAACCCACCTATAAAGGCGGTACGTTGAGGCCCATGAGTCTGTAATTTTCTCGCCAAAGAGCTCAAATAAGTTGCTCCTTGTTTAACAATTCCTGTTGCAACAAAATCGTTTTGATCTGCATATTCGAACACTAATGGCGCTAATTTAGCAAAATCTGCGGTACTGGAGGTTAAATATTTTTCGACTATTTGGGCGGGATCTGAACAATTAAAAAACTGAAAAACCGCCTCAACAAATGGACTTGATGGTGCAATGCCATCGAAACTTTCTAATGCCCAACGCAC
Source organism: Aliiglaciecola sp. 2_MG-2023 (assembly GCF_030548145.1). NCBI lineage: Bacteria > Pseudomonadati > Pseudomonadota > Gammaproteobacteria > Alteromonadales > Alteromonadaceae > Aliiglaciecola > Aliiglaciecola sp. 2_MG-2023. Next base: position 115,008 of record NZ_JAUORY010000012.1, on the reverse strand, counting down.
AGTTTGCAGTCCCATCCAAGCACCGCTGCCTTTATCGCCTAACAAAAATCCATGGCCTCCGTACTCAAACTGCAGCCCCTGATTACAGGCAAGCGCAGAACTACCGGTTCCAACTATAACAATTGCGCCTGAATCACTATTATGAGCACCTAAGCACGCAATGTATAAATCAGTACTCAGGGTCAACTGAGCGTATGGATGTTGCCACGCTTGCATTTGCGCTTTATAAAAAGGTAAATTCAAGCCAGCAAGCCCCATAGCTGTGTGGGTTTTTGCCAAGGCGGAATTAGGTAAACCCGCAAGCTTTACAACCTGTTCACTGACCTGTTGGATGGATGCCATTGCCAATTGCTGATCCCGTGCAGGATTCGCAGGGCCGGCGACACTTTCAGCTAAAAGATTTCCTTGTGCATCTTCTAAGCGCGCTTTGCACTTACTACCACCACCATCAATACCCAAAAAATAGGAAGGATTAAGCAATTTTATGTCCTCATAGCAATCAAATTGCATTCTAACATGATATTTTTGCAGCTTGATTAAATCACCTCTGCAGTAAATATAATTTTGTCTATTTTAGCGCTGAACAGTTAACCATATTTGCGGGTTTAGGTACGCTTAAAATGAGGTAAGCCAAATGAGATAGAGCAGCACTAGTTTTTACTTAATCGCTTCTCGGTTTTTTGATTAATTTACGTTGTAAGGTTCTGCGATGCATTCCCAGTTGCCGAGCAGTTGCTGAAATATTTCCCTGATTAGCTTTCAGAACTTGCTGAATGTGTTCCCATTCCAACCTTGCAGGCGACATGATATTAGTATTCTGTGTGACCTCTTTTGGGGTGTCACCGGCTAACATTGCTAACAAGGTTTTACTGTCTACAGGCTTCGACAAATAATCATCTGCACCAGCTTTAATAGCTTCAACTGCGGTCGCAATACTGGCATATCCAGTTAACAGAATGATTCGAGAAGTGGGTAATAACTGCCTTAATTGCGGCAAGATGGACAAACTATTTTGGCTGCCCACTTTTAAATCTAAAATTAGGTGTGTTGGAAATGATTGCTGTGCCAATTCTAGGCCTTTTTCCACAGTATCTGCGTGCAAACATTGATATCCTTGGTGTGTCAGTCGTCGCAATAAAATATCGGCAAAACTCTGCTCATCTTCCACTAACAAAAGTTTCATTGTAGGGTTACCAATTCTAATAAAACTTCGGCCACCGCCCCTGACTCTGAATGGTTATACAAGCGCAGTTGCGCTCCCAAACGCTCTAATGTAGCGTGACTAAGTAATACTCCCATACCAAATCCTTGTTGACTTTCTACTAAGGTCGACCCCAACTCGAGCAAGCTCTGTTCGGGTAGTCCGGTACCAAAGTCACGGATACTGAGCACCAGTTGACTTGTTTTAGCATGATTATTGACTTGACACTGAATTTGAATCTGTTGGCAGTTATTACGTTTACTAGATTGCACAGCATTTTGAATTAAATTTAATAACGCGGGTAACAAAGTGGTATCTGCACGAACAGCAAATTTCTCTAAGCTCGCTATTTTGTATTGGACTTCTATATCAGCAAAATTTAGCTGTACCTCTTGTTGCAATTTGACAAACAATTGAGGTATTGGAATCAGTCTTTTGGTGTTTAACTTTACCTCTTCCGACATCTCGCGAAAATCTTCCAAACGACGGCTACATAAACTTAATTGTTCGCTCAATTGTTTGAGCAGAGGATTGTCATCATTTAATTCAAACTCAAGCTCTTCGGTTAGCAAATTTGCCGTCGCCAAGGGGGTTGCCAGTTGATGAGCAAATTGAGCTGCAGTAGTGCCTAATGCTACCAATTGTTCTTGCCGTAATTGTTCTTCCCGCAACTTGCTTACAAAACGCTCTTGGTTTCGCATAGCTTGGGCTAAAGATGCCACCACCAGCACCACCAATAATGCAGATACAACAAAATTCACCCACATTCCTAAGAAGTGTTGCTGCATATCGACCATATGCATCTGATGAGGGTCAATGCTAAAGAATAATACAGAATAAGCCACTAAAGCGGCAAAGCTGACCAACAGCAACAAGCGACGAGAAAGAGTAACTGCGGCAATCGCGACGGGTATCAACAATAACGAAACAAAGGGGTTGGTTGCACCTTTGGCAAAGAATAACAATACTGTCAAAAGTACAATATCGAGCAAAACTTGGAACAGATATTCACCTGAGTGGGCGTTTCGATTGCCTCGATAACAATAGAATAGCAACATATTAATCGCCAACTCTAGTGCAATAATTAACTTTAAAGTTAAATAAGGAAGTGTGTATTCAAACCAATATTCGGCAAGTAAAACGACCAACAACTGCGCAAATATGAATCCATATCGCAGTTTGATGAGTTTTAATAGTTGTCGGTTAGTTTGTAGGTGTGGCATCGAGATTAAATCACTTTAGTCTATTTTTCATTATTTATAGCAGCTTATAGTGCCAAACTAAACCCACAGACCATCTACTAACCCCTTCTTCTTGGGTATCATCTTGATACCATTCAGTACGAAACCTGAAGTCTTGGTGAAACTGCCAAATCCAAGCCACAGCAGCTTTTGCCGGTTCATGGTCATTATTAAATAAGCCTGACTGTTGGATAAAGGTTTGTGATGTCTCAGTAAATCGATTGTCTACCACTAAACGCTCATACTTAGCTTGTAAGGTATGATTATCAAGTGACACGCCAACTTGAAACTTGTAACCATCTTGAGTGGCGTCTAAAACCGCTGTCTGCGTTGTGTCAGCTAGGTCAGCATCGAAGTCAGCTCGAATCCATTCAACGTCAGCATGTAAAGTGATAGGGTTAAGTTGCCATTCAAGATTAGCAAATGCCCCGACCATAGTGGTATCACCAGAGAATGAGAGATCTGATGCGGTAAGATCTTGGTCGCCATGGCTGTGACCATCGCTATAACGTTCATCAACTCGATTCTCCGCTCGGCTATGCATTAGCCAACTACCTAAAGTGGCATTTATCCCGTCGTGTTCATATTGATAATGGGCGAACAATGCTGCGGCACCTTCTCCGGAGGTCGCTGGCCAATTATCGCCATTCCAAAGCTCAGCACCAAAATCAATTCCCATCAAACGGATTCTAGCGCGCGCTCCTAAGTCTCTGGAATGCCGTCCAAAAAAGACATCAGCGAGCAAAGGAGCTTCACTAAATACATCGTCAGATGCGTGAAAATTAGCCGTCAGTGTCACTTCAGTTGCCATTTTACCTACTTCAAATAACAATGGCTGTCCTGCGATAGAAGAGCGCGTCCCAAACCAAAGGTTTTCTAATTCTAACTCGCTTTCACCACTGTGACTGTGAGCCCCTACTTTGGTGCTAATGAAGTAATCATCTTTAATGTTTAAGTGCCCCAACAATTGCACATCATCCAAAGTTACACCTTTTTCTACAGGAAGCGCTTCGCCGCCAAGTAGTACACCAGGGAACTGCCAAATTTCAGTATCCGAGAACGCATCTTCGCTTCGATAAGTGATTGCGGTTCGCACTTCAACTGAGTCTGGACGCGCGGCTATGCCCTCAACTTCGTGAGCTTGCGATGTAAAAGGGACAAAAAATCCAAAAATTAAGCATGCTTTGAGTTTCATTATTGCTCTTCAAAAGGGTTTGAAAATTTAGGGTTATTAATAAATTCGTAATCGGTAAGTGACTCTAAAAAAGCGATCACAGCATCTATCTCTTCATCACTTGCGACAAATCCCAAGATGAGTCCAGACTTCAACGGACTTAAATTACCGTCACCGGCGTTTTCACCATATTCGATTAAACGCCCACCACGGGCATAGTGCTCGATGACTTCCCGCAATGTGGCAATACTGCCATCGTGCATGTAAGGCGCAGTTAATTCGATATTGCGAAGACTTTGTGGCCTGAACAACCCTTTATCAGCTTCATTTAAGGTTAAATCGTATAAACCTTGATCGCTTGCGGGGTAACTGCCCTCACCATCAACGTTGTACAAACCGTTATTGAAAAATGGGAATTGGATGTTGCCTGAATTTGTATTGGAGTCTCGATAGGAAACAGAAAAGTTTGCACCAGTATGGCAATGGAAACACTCGAACCTTTCACCATTAAATAATTGAAATCCCAATTTTTGCTGTTCTGTCAGTGCGGTTTTATCGCCCAGTAAGTACTGATCATAAGCGCTACCGGCACTTATCATGGTGCGCACAAAGCTGGCTAAAGAAAAAATGATTTTATTGATTGTGGCGCCTGTATCACTCTCAGGAAAAGCATTTGCAAACATTTCAACATAAACGGGATCAGCATCAAAGCGTGCTAACACTTCTTCAAGTTCCGAGTCAGTAACGCCTAATTCAATAGGATTATCGGCACGAATAGGCACATTTAGCTGATCTTCAAGTTCCAGAAACGTATCGTTGCTCCAAGTGAATGTCGAATGATAAACCACATTTGCCAAACCTTGACTGTTGCGGGTTAATTGATGGCCGGTGGAGCCTGTTGGCACTTCTAAACCATCAGAAAAAGCCAATTGCTGGTCGTGACATGATTCACAAGATTGAGTTTGATTAGCAGACAAGCGTTTGTCGTAAAACAAAAAACGACCCAGTTCAATTTTTTCCCGAGTGAGCGGGTTAAAATCAGGAATTGCTGGCACCGCCATATGCTCAGGTAGATCCAACAATTCCCTTAGGGTTTCTTGTTGCGCACTTTCTTCCACCGTCGTAGTGGACGATTGATTACAGGCACTTAACATTGCCACTATCACGACTGCAAAAATGTACTTCATATCATCACTTTAATTGCACTAAAATAAATATCTAATAAGGCAAAACGAAGATTCAACAAAAACGTTGAAAATCATTCCATACTCACGGTTAGATTGCTGCTGGCAGTCGCTTCTCCAGTGTCCCCGTCAATCCCAAAGTTAACGAATATAGGGCCGCAGTCCACTTGTGTAGAACTAGGCGCGGAGTGGCAACTTACAGCAGGTGCATCGGTTCCATTTGTTGATGCAAACGCCACATCGTTCAACACCTTTTGCACATCAATCACCACAGTATTTACCGCCGGATCAAAATCAATGAGTTCGACTTTGGGGGTATTTACAAAGTCACACTCATCTTTACCTTCAAGTGCAAGCAATCCATCTCCACCACATCCGCGACTACCTATGTGTAAGTAACCTTCACCAGCAATCCCATTGGTATCTTCAATGGCAAAGTTCATCACGAAATGGCGATAACCACCTGCCCAAGACCAATACATTTCATTTAATGGAGAAGGAGCGTCTTCAGCTGAGTTGGTCGCAATTACATCTTTCATTACGCCTTGGGGAACACCAACATCAAAGGTCACTTTAGTGACGCCAGTATCAAACAACGTCCCAGTTATTGAGGTATTTGTCCGAGCGGTACCTTCACTAAACGCGATTGCATCAGATTGGCAAGAACCACTTGAATTGCTGGTCATATCTACTAGTCCAACAAAACCTTCAGCGTTTTGATACTGGAATTCGTTTTCATCTAATGTGATCTCAATCTCTACATCATACTGGTCATAAAATTTAATATTGCTCACATAAAAACGCAGATCACTCAAACCAACACTGTAACTCTGATCACTGCCGTATCCTGTTAGCATGGTGTCACAATTGATTTCTTCAGAACCGCTCATAGCTTTAAAGTTAAGTTTAAAAGCTGTGGCTACAGGAGCCACTAAAGTATCGTCGCTGGAACTGCTTCCACCGCACCCCGTTAAAACACTAAGACCAAATAATCCGGCGATACTGGTAGATATAAAACGTGCATTCATTTGCATAATAGTTCTCTAATAATGAGTGGTTAATGATGAATTACTAGTGATGCGAGCCTTCAGTGGCAGACTGATTAGGTTTATCTTCTACCCAAACCTCGACGGGTAGCTCTACACTGTGTTCGAATTGCAAAGTCGCGATAAATTTATCGCCTTTTTGTAATTGCTTTTTAAGGCCAAGCAACATGATGTGCGCGCCTTTGGGGAGTAGCGCTAATTCTCCTTTAGCTGGAATAATTAAACCATCGCGGGCTTCACGCATTCTGGCCATATCCTGATTGAAGGTGGTTTGATGTATTTGAACCGATGAAGCAATATTTTCAGGTACTTTTACGGCAATTAACTTTTCCGATTCAGCACTGGGATTGTGGATGTTTAGGTACACGGCCCCTGTTGTTACAACAGGCGCAGTCGGTCGAGCCCATGGATGCTCAATCTGTAATTTGCCAGCATTAAAGTCGTGTGCAAGCACGCTAAAAGAACACAAAAAAAATACAAATGTGAGTTGCCAGAGCAAAATACGCATGGCCTATTCCAATATAAACAAAAACGATGATTGACGACCATTATAGAAACTTAAGTGCTATCAACAATGCGACATATTGTCGCACCCTATTAGCAATTCAGTGGGTTAAATAATTGAAACATAGTGCATCTTTAGTCAATGCAGCGCGGAAGATAAAGCCCGAAAGCTTGAATCTATATAGATTCAGGAACGGAAACTAAACACCAAATAGAAACTACAGTGTTTAAACTGCTTGCTGAGAAACGTCGATGGCTTTACCCATTTTTTTGCGCTTATTCTTTTTAAGCGGGGGGCATAAATCATCATTGTTGTAATACACAATACATTCCAAACACTGAACGCATTCATTGTAATTAATCTCACCTTTTGGGGTGATAGCTTTGATATCACATTTATGGTGGCATAAGGTGCACGGAGAGCCACAGTCTTTCCTGCGGGTTAGCCATTCCCCCATATGGAAATAGCCTAAAATAGCTAATCCAGCCCCCAATGGGCATACATACCGACAGTAGAACTTATTAATAAATAAACCCGCGCCAAGTAGTACCAAGGAATACACAACAAATGGCCAATACCGATAAAACTGCAAGGTAATCGTCGTTTTAAAAGGTTCAACTTCTGACAACACTTCCGCAGTGCCCAGCGAATAAATTGAGGTAAATACCAGCCCTATCAATATTGCATATTTAATCCACCACAACTTGCTGTGTAACCAATACGGCACTTTCTTTTGGCGAATACGTAATTTTTTAGCCACCCAACCAAGCATTTCCTGCAATGCGCCAAAAGGACATAACCACCCACAAAATATTCCACGGCCGACTATAAACAAGCTGATAAAAACGTAGATCCACAAAATAAACAACACCGGATCCATTAAATACATTTGAATTTCAAAGCCTTTGAATAGACTTTGAATAATTGGAAATATATTAACTACCGATAGTTGCCCTTGCGCATACCAACCGATGAAAAACAGGGTGAAAAACATGAACCCCCAACGTACCACACGGAAAAGTTTTTGATTAGCAGACAACCGATGCTGATAGACGAAAATAAAAGTGACGGCGATTAAGCTAACAACTAAAACGCTTATCACAGCAATCCGAGATTCCCATATTCTTACCCATGGCGGTGTAGCGGCCTCAACTTCAACAGCCTCCGCAATATCAAAAAGAGACAGTGGCAACTTATATTCATTCTGAAAACTAGCTTGTTGTTGTACGAGGTGGTTTTTAGCCACTGTTATATTGAGGGAAAATTGCATCGGTAAACTAGGATTAAATCCCGACTGCGTATTAACCACAAACAGTTGTAAATCATCGGCGATTGGCGCTTGTTGCGCTAGGCTAGGCTCAGTAAAGCTATAAAAATTTAAATCCCGCATTGCCAGCGGTAAACTACCTTGCTCCAAACTAATCTGGTTTGCCACTGTACCTGGCTTGAAATCATCTTCCAGATAGTGATAAAAACCTTCTGACATAACCGCAAACGCTTGTTCGTTAGGCTTTAATCCGTCCATTAATCGTTGGTATTCACCCTCACCAAGCAAATTAATGCCAATACTAGGAGCATTCAAATAGGCGTAGTAAATAGTAAATTCATCACCTTGTTCGGTGGTGAATGTATCTGTTGGAAAGTCTTCTAATGCGGCATGTAATTGTTGTTCAAATTGTTCTCGGGTTAGCGTCCATTTTTGCACATAGTTTTTGTCTAAAAGTTGTTGCCATGTGAGTGGCTGAAAATCGTCGTTAGGGGTAGCTAAAGGCGCAACTGTAAAACCCTCCAACATATTTCTAGCCACTTGCAAAGAAGACAACAAAACAGTGTCATTGACCACAATCACAGAGACCGTGGCTTTGGTAACGCCATCAACATGTACAGTGTTGTCATCGGGATTGGTATCGTTAGCGGCTTTGTCTACTATGATTCGATTGGATACGTTTTTACCAATGTATTGGGCAATGAATGCATTTAATGGCTCAGGACCTAAACCATGCAGAAATATTGGCTCATGATGCGCTAAAATTTGAATCCCTTTGATGTTGCCTAAAGTGTCGAGTCCAATCAAAAGGTTAATTTTGTCGCCTGAAAAACCCGGAAGTTCGACTAAGTCATTTGTTTGAAATACGTAACCAAGTAATTCTTGAAGTTGATATACCGGTTGTACCGGATACTCCGCTAGGGTTTCACCGATTAACGTGGCTTTAGGAAATATTTGTTTGATTTGTTCTTCAGGTATGGCAGACGCCTGCGCTACGCTATGCAAGAAGGTGATTGCGAATATGATTAAACAATTGCGAACAAGCATCATGGCAATTGGCTTCCTAATTTGCCTCAGTTGATAAACAAGCTGACGTAATCAAATTAAAAACGGTCTGACAAATACAGCTGCCAGACCACTTAAATAAAAAACGTGACAAGATGGTGGGACCCCCCCTTGTCACGGCGCCAACATTAACTGCGTGGCAATTTAAAGGTCCAAACGGTTCCTCCTTGGTTGATATCTTTGATGGTCTTAGCAACTTCACCGCCCCACAATGGAACAGCGCCACCCCATCCAGATAACACGCTCAGGTATTGTTCACCGTCTTTTTCCCAAGTCACAGGCGAGCCAACAATGCCTGATCCAGTATTAAACTTATAAACGACTTCACCAGTCTTGGCATTAAAGCCATATAAATAACCTTCAGGTGTTCCAGTGAAAACTAAGTTACCAGCAGTGGCCAATACACCACCCCATAAAGGCGATTTATTTTTGAATTCCCAGACCAATTCGCCGGTTTTAGGATCAACCGCTTTTAATGAACCTATGTGGTCGAAAATAGGTTTAATGGTAAAGCCAGAACCTAAATAAGCCGCACCTTTTTTGTAATTTACCGGCTCATTCCAAATGTCCATGCCCCATTCATTAGAAGGTACATAGAACAATCCAGTATCTTGACTGTAAGCCATAGGCATCCAGTTTTTACCACCTAAGAATGCAGGTACAGAAAAGATTGATTTACCCTTCTCACCTGACTCAGAGTCGGCTGGATTTCCTGGACGACCTGTTTCACTAAAAATTGGGCGTCCGTTTTCATCTAAGCCCGTAGCCCAAGTAATCCCGTTAACAAATGGAAATCCGCGAATGAACTTACCGTCTTCACGGTTAAGAACATAAAAGTAACCATTTCTATCTGCGGTTGCTGCTGCTTTTACCGTTTTGCGGCCATCTTTATAGTCAAACGCAATAACTTCGTTCACACCATCAAAATCCCAACCATCATGTGGCGTGGTTTGAAAATGCCAAACAATTTTTCCAGTATCAGGATCGATGGCTAAACGGGATGAACTGTATAAGTTGTCACCTGGACGTAGGTGGGAGTTCCATGGTGCTGGGTTACCAGTACCCATAAATATCAAATCTGTATCAGGATCATAGGTGCCACCTAACCAAGTAGCTGCGCCACCAGTTTTCCACAGGTCGCCGGTCCAGGTTTTGTTTGCTTCGCCGCCAGTAATCCCGTTCTCTTTACCATTGAGGTATCCCATGTGGCCTTCTACAGTGGGACGCAACCAAATTAACTCACCGGTTTTAGCATCTCGGGCTTCAACTTTACCCACTACCCCAAACTCACCACCAGATATCCCCGTCACGACCATACCTTTAACGATCATAGGTGCTGCAGTAGATGAGTAACCTGCTTTGTAATCACCCATCTTTTTACGCCAGCGAACCTTACCGGTTTTCTGATCCAAGGCGACCAATATTGCATCTAGCGTACCGAAGATAACCAAGTCATCATAGATTGCCACACCACGGTTAATCACATCACAACAAGGCATGATGCCATCAGGTAGTCGAGCTTCGTACTGCCAAAGTTCATCACCAGTGTCCACATCAATTGCATACACTCGAGAATAGGACCCCGTCACGTACATCACACCATCTTTCACTATTGGCTGTGATTCTTGACCACGTTGTTTCTCGCCCCCTAAGGAGAAAGCCCAAACAGGATGCATTTTTTTGACATTTTTGGTATTCAGAGTATCAAGTGGACTGTATCGCTGACCACGAGGACCAAGACCATAACTAACCACATCATCTGTGGTTTGCTGGTCGTTGATAATATCTTTATCTGTGACTGCGGCATGCGCACTTGCACTTAACACCCCAAACGCGAGGGATAGGCCAAGTGTCGTACTAAGCAATTGGCCTGAAATTTTTCGGCTTTTCATTAGAATTCTCCAGTAGTTCAACAGGTACTTTAAGGCGTTACACCGCCTTTATTGTTTTTCCGAGGCGGTCCTACGTACTGACTGGTATCCCCGGGATTTAATGTAATTGTCCGTCTCTTGCGGTAAAACGTATTAAACTGCTTTCACCACCTTAGCCGTCGTGAATTAGTATCGAACAACAACTTGTTAACAACCATTGAACCTTGGATTATCATTCTTAGTCCGTTAGTAGTAGTACTTAGCAAAAAATTACGCATTCTAAAGTCCCAAACAACGTAAATACTTTTTTTCACTATTTGCTTGTTAATTCACTTTCAACAGCGTTTGCGGATTATTAGGCAAATTGAAAAAACTAATTGCACAAATGAGGAGGGGAAATTACAGATTGAAAATTGATTAGAGCACTGCGGCTCTAACCAAGGGTGTTATTTACTTTGTTGATACAGGCTGGCTGGTTCAAAAGTGATGCCGTAACTGTCAAAGATAGATTGCATTCGCTTGTCGTCGACCATCAGGGTGATTTGATCTTCAATAGCATACGCCAGCTGACGAAAATCTTGTTGTACCGCCATTCCAATGTCCCAAGATTTAATGCTGATAGCTGCCAAACCAGCGGCATTTATCGTGAAGCGCGGTTCAATATCAGGCATTCCCCACTCTAATTGCGAACGCATACCAGAGACGGCCGCAACTTCTTGTTTTTTCAGCAGGTCGATTGCTTCGAAAATATCTTTGCTATGAATAATGTTATCGCGTAAACGTCCACCTATTGTTGCGCCTAGAAAAAAACTCGGTAAAGAATCGATTTCAACCGCAATTTTTTCATACTGAAAGATAGCTAAGGTGTCGATGTTATTGGTTTTTTTGGTATCTTTGAGGATTGCCCAACTCTCTCGATGATAGGGACCAAACATCACCACCATTTCGTTTTTAGGTAATCCATAGCCGTCAATTGCGTAGCTGAACTTTCGATCGTATGGCACTCGCATCATCAAATCGGCTTTTTCCCGAGTGATGATGTGGCCTTTCCAGATAGCATTGCGCATATCATCTTCGAGGTTCTCATCTGCGGTAATCCACATCCAGCGAATATCTAGCTCAAGCTGCTTGGCTACTTCTTTGGCAACATCTACATCAATGCCCTTTGGTTCGTCCCCTTGTTTGAACGAATAGGGTGGAAAGTCGTTATAGACAGCCACCGAGATGTAACCAGACTCCATGATGTCATCAAAACTACGCGCCATCGAAGCAGCAGGAAACATACTCATAAAGAGTACAATTCCTGCAATCAGGTAGCGACACCCAAGTTGACTACTCATGGCTTACTCTGGCACGTCACGAGTTTCAATGTATGCTTTAATTGCCCACATTGCTTCTTGGCTTAAAATACCTTCAAACGGAGGCATATAAACTCGGCCATCCACTACTGCGCCATGACGAATACGGCTCATGAACCAAGCATCCGCTTCTTCACTGCTAAAAAATTCATTAGGATCATTCAGTTTACGTAAATCCGGGGTTATTCCACCAGAGATCACCGCAAGGCCATGACAACGAGCGCAGTTCTGGTTGTAGGCGGAGTCACCTACTTTTATTGCTTGCTCATTGCCAGTAAATGGATTTGTCTCACGCCACTCCTCACCTAATTGAGGCAAACTACTTACATCAACTGCTTGCGGCGTAACATCACCATGGGCGTACACTTGATAAGTAAACACAGACATCATCGCCAGCGAACTTGCACATACAGCTGTAGCTAATTTATTCATTATCGTTCTCCAAAAGTTGTCTTAAAGTCATCTAAAAGTCTTAGCTGGTCTCTAGAAGCAGACAACTTTAGTCGTGTTGTTTGTCGTTTGAGCATCTCATCCCAGCCAATAGGGTAACGTTAGGTGATTCAAAAAAAGCTTCCAATTGTACTTAGGTAGTAAACCTTTCATCCTTTTTGCTCATACATAAAGCCTAAATCTTCCATTAGTATGAGTCAGACTTACTGATAAAGAAGGAATCGCGCTCATGTTTATGCTGAACAGTACGGACGATGATGCCCAACCAAAAATGCCAAGTACTTTATTGGGTTTGCGACAATGGCGACGAATTGATTATCAAACAATCTGCTTAAGTTTACTGACTTTGCTGTGTGTAGGCTCGGTTACCAAGGTTAAAGCACAACAAAGTGCAGCAAACTTAACGATTCCAATCGCGATTGTAGTAGAGCAACCAGCCAAGCCTAATAGCGTCCTTGCGAGTAAGTTACGGGCAGACAATCTGGCCGTCTCAGGCGCGCAACTAGGTATTAATGATAGCAATACGACTGGTCGATTTTTACAACAGCATTTCGCACTAACAGTCTTTCAAGATGCCAACATTAGTGCATTACAGCAACAAGTTTCCAAATGGGAACAACATCACCAAGGACCAATAATAGCGGTAGGTAGCGACGCGCTTTTGGCCAATTTACTAAGCCATAATTCAGCCCGCCGCTTAGTCATAAATGCTGGCAATAAAAGTGATACTTGGCGCACTAATCAATGTCAAAGCGGGTTATTGCACACCATTCCAAGTCAAGCTATGCTAAGTGATGCACTGGCCCAATTCATGGTGTTTAAACGCTGGCAAAAGTGGTTAATCGTGAGTTCATCTGATCAGCAAGATCAGACTATTGCGGCCTCCTATCAACGTTCAGCGAAACGCTTTGGAAGTAAAATCATTGGTCAACGTAAATGGACGTTCACTACTGACTTAAGACGAGTTGCACAACAAGAAGTCCCAGCGCTCACCCAGTCGAAAGATTACGATGTGGTTATTGTCACCGATGCGCACAACCAATACGGTTTTTATCTGCCATATAACACTTGGCTCCCCCGGCCGGTAGCAGGTACTCATGGCCTCACTCCGGTCGCTTGGCATCATAGTATTGAACAGTGGGGAGCGGTGCAGTTGCAAAACCGATTTAATCAGTTCACTGCTAGAGATATGCAAAACGAAGATTATGCCGCTTGGTTAGCAGTAAGGGCGATAGCTGAAGCAGTTACTCGAACCAAATCAAATGATGTACAAGTGTTATATCAGTATTTGCTAAGCGATAAATTTGAGTTGGCCGCATTTAAAGGTAGAAAGCTAACTTTTCGGGACTATAACGGCCAACTGCGCCAACCCATTCCGTTAGTTCAGCCCAATGCGTTAGTTAGTCAATCACCACAACAAGGTTTTCTGCATCCTTCGACTGATCTCGATACGCTCGGATACGACAAACCTGAAGTTAAATGCAATATGGACAAGGTATAAATCATGAAAAACCTGTTGTTAATCTCATTCTTACTCGCAATTTTAAATTTGGCCTACGCAGAAACCGCCTATGTGTCTAACGAGAAAGATGACACCATCTCAATCATTGACCTAGATAGTTTAGAAGTGATCGATACCATTGATGTGGGAATGCGCCCTAGGGGCATCATTTTTAGTAAAGATTTTGCTTACTTGTATATTTGCGCCAGTGAATCTGATGCGGTGCAAGTAATGGATGTGGCGACCAATAGAATTATTCACAACCTACCATCTGGTGAAGATCCCGAACAATTTGCGTTGCACAAAAATGATCGTCATCTATACATCGCCAATGAGGACGACGCTGTGGTTACGGTAGTCGATACACAAACCCGCACCGTCCTCGCCCAAATCGATGTCGGTGTAGAGCCTGAGGGCATGGCGATTAGCCCAGATGGAAAGTGGGCAATAAATACCACTGAAACTACCAATATGTTGCATTGGATTGATACCAGCAATTTTCAATTGGTCGATAACACCTTGGTTGATCAGCGCCCCCGTCATGTGGAATTTAGTTTAGATGGGAAACAATTGTGGTCATCATCGGAAATCGGTGGCACAGTCACAATTGTTGATGTTGATACGCGAAAAATACTACATACCATTCGCTTTAATGTGAAAGGGGTACACAAAGATCGGGTGCAACCGGTCGGAATAAAACTAACCGATGATGGCAAATATGCTTTTGTGGCTTTAGGACCCTCAAACCACGTTGCAGTGGTTGATGCAAAAACCTTTGAGGTGCTTGATTACTTATTAGTGGGACGACGAGTGTGGCAACTGGCCTTTGCAAAAGACCAATCGTTACTTTTAACGACCAATGGGGTAAGTGGTGATGTATCCATCATTGATGTCGAGGATCTAGAAGTGATAAAGACCATTAGAGTCGGTCGTTATCCTTGGGGTATAGCGGTGAAACCGTGAAGCAAAATCACGCAATCACTCACACCGAATCAAGAGTACTAGAGATAACAGATCTGAATTATCGTTATCAGCAGAAGAAAGTACTAGAACAGGTCAATTTGTCTCTCGAAGCGGGCAAGTTTTACGCTTTGCTGGGCCCTAATGGCGCGGGTAAAAGCACATTATTTTCACTTATTTGTCGGTTATTGAATACCGAACATGGTGAGATAAGAGTGCAAGGTGAAAATATACAAAAGTCGCCGCGCAGTGCGATGCAATCTATGGGCATAGTGTTTCAGCAAAGTACCTTAGATTTAGATTTGAGCATTGCCCAAAATCTGCTGTATCACGCCAGTTTGCATGGCATAAAACGCAGTATCGCCAGCCAACGAATGCAAGCAGAATTAAGTCGTTTTAATTTACAAGATAGACAACATGAAAAAGTCAGAAATCTCAACGGCGGTCATCGTCGCCGTGTAGAAATAGCCAGGGCTCTGCTGCACCAACCGACATTGCTATTACTCGATGAAGCAAGCGTGGGTTTGGACGTAGAAACCAGACAAAGTATCAATCAACATATCAGACAACTGTGTGCCAAAGACGGAATTACCGTTTTGTCTTCCACCCATCAAATTGATGAAATCACCTTACAGGATCATCTGTTTATTTTACATCAAGGAAAGGTATGTCTAGACGCTCCTTGTCAAAAAGCACTGTCTGACCAGGGTTGCAGCGATGTGGCAACTTTGTATCAGAAAATGACTATAGAGGAAGCCTCATGATTCAATACTGGTATTGCTTTAACGGTATTATTAAACGAGAGATGCTGCGCTTTCTACAACAAAAAGCTAGGCTAGTAAGCGCTATCGTCAGACCGCTTTTATGGTTAGTGGTATTTGCCGCCGGATTTCGTGCAGCCTTAGGGATTGCGATCATCCCCCCTTATCAAACCTACATAACCTATGACGTCTATATAGTGCCGGGACTGGCAGGCATTATATTGCTATTTAACGGCTTACAAAGTTCGTTATCTATGGTTTATGACCGCGAGATGGGCAGTATGAAAGTACTGCTCACCAGCCCTATGCCTAGGCCATTTTTACTCATTGCAAAACTGCTTGCGGGTGCCAGTATCTCCATTATTCAAGTATATGTATTTTTTGCGATAGCATGGCTGTTGGGGATTAAAATGACACTAATGGGTTACTTGCTGGCCTTTCCTGCACTGCTGCTCACGGCCCTGATGTTAGGAGCGCTAGGATTGTTTTTGTCCTCTCGAATTAAACAGCTTGAGAACTTTGCAGGAGTAATGAATTTTGTCGTATTTCCGATGTTTTTCTTATCCTCAGCTCTTTACCCACTTTGGAAAATGCGCGAGTCAAACGAAGTGTTATATTGGATATCTCAATACAACCCCTTTACTCATGGAGTAGAACTTATTCGATTCGCCTTATATGAATCAGCGAATTTTAATGCCATGATAATAACCTTGGTAACAACGGTAATACTAAGCGCCTTAGCCATCTGGGGCTACGACCCCAAACGTAGTATGCAAAAAGTGAGAACCAAGATATGACTCGACAGTACACGCCCAAATCTTGTAAAATAATTGTTAAACTCAAATTAGGTTGTTCATTATGATAGAAATATTAGTAGCTGATGATCATCCATTGTTCCGCTATGCAATTACCGATTTTGTAGAGCGAAATATCCCTGACACGCAAACGATCACTTGTACTGATTTGGAAGAAGCTCTTGCTCAAGCAGAAGAGAATCCGAATATCGACCTAGTTTTACTTGATCTCAACATGCCCGGTATGGATGGTTTGAATGGGATAGTCCGATTTCGCAATTTATATCCTGAAGTGCCGATTGTGATCGTTTCAGCAGAAGAAGATAAGAGTGTTGTTCTTCAATCATTTACTTATGGCGCCGTTGGTTTCATAACTAAATCTTCGAGTTGTGAGCAAATTGTCGCGGCCATTCAGCAAGTGCTTTCTGGGCAAGTCTATTTGCCACCGGATATTATTCGTAAGGGTTCCGTTAGTGAACCGAAAAAAGATTTGGCCGCACAACAAATAGATCCGAAATTAATTGGTGCGCTAACAAGAAGACAGTTACTGGTTTTCGAGTGTATCACCAAAGGCAAATCGAATAAGCAAATCGCTTACGAACTCAATATTGCAGAAACCACTGTTAAAGCCCATGTCTCTGCGATATTAAATAAATTAAATGTACACAATCGAATTCAAGCAGCTTTGTGTGCGGCTAATATTGATTTTAACCAATACTTAATTCGCTAAAGATTTAGTTTAATCGGTTATCCCAACTGCTCTTAATCAGTCAGCGCTGAATAAGGCCAATTGGGATTAGTTGTTAGATAGTAAGTTAGAAATTGCCAGCTTCATCTTATGGGGCTTCACCGGTTTATTGAGTAAAGAATAACCTTTTTCTCGCACTTGTTGGCGAAGCTCATTGGTATAGTTGGCCGTAATCATAATCACAGGCACTGACTTTCCTAACACACTTTCGGTAATTTTCAGTGCATCAAAACCGGTTTCTCCGTTATCAAGATGGAAATCGGCAACTATCAATTGTGGCGCCAATGACCTTAACCAGTTGCGGTCTTGCAGTTGTTCTAGAGTTTGAACACTGGTTACCTGACATCCCCAGCCTTGCAATAAAGTCTCCATCCCGGAACAAATTTCAATATCATTATCAATGATTAGAATATTCGCATCTTCAAGGTGACTATTGAATCTATCTTGAGCCGTTGCTTGGTTCAAGGACAATTCTTGGCTGCTTTTTGTGCCATAAGGAATGAAGATACTAAACTTAGAACCTTGGCCTTCTACCGAAGTTACAGAGATACGATGATTCATAACACTGGCCAGCTTTTCAACGATAGCCAGACCTAAACCCAACCCCTGATCGTGACGTCGCTTTTTCGCATCAATACGGTTAAATTCGTGGAATATCTCCACTAACTTATCATCTGGAATGCCGATACCAGTATCACAGACTTGAATTTCCAGTGCCGATTTGCGTCTGCGAACCCCTAAGAGTATTGAGCCTTCATTGGTGTAACGCACGGCATTACTGAGTAAGTTACGTAAAATACGAGCCAATAAATAAGCATCAGAATGCACCACTCGGGTAGAGCCGCTAAATCGAAAACGTAAATTTTTCGCTTCGGTTTGCGGACCAAATTCACTGGCCAAATTATTCAATAAGTCATTAATCGAAAAGTCTTCTAATACGGGTTCGATCAAGCCAGCTTCAAGTTTTGAAATATCCACTAAAGCACTGATTAGTGATTCGAGGTTTTCCAATGAGTAACTTAACGAACTCAACAGCTTTTCAGCATCGGCACTCAAACTAAGTTCATTCAGCGCAGCGACAAATAGCCGCGAAGAATTCATCGGCTGCAATAAATCATGGCTAGTCGCCGCTAGGAACTTACTTTTAGATTCATTGGCGCGGTCTGCCTCGCTTTTCGCATCAATTAAACTTTTTTCGGCCAATTGGCGATCTTCTATTTCCTGGCGCAACTGCAGATTAATTTCAGATATTTTTTGGGTGCGTTGATTAACTCGCTGCTCCATGTAGTCATAGGCATGGCGTAACGCTTTGGCCGTTCTGCGCTGCTCAGTTACGTCTTGTTCTAACGTGAAAAATCCAATGACATTACGATCTTGGTCAAAGTGAGGAATGAAAGTCTTGTTGGAGATACGCGGATTACCACCATCGTGCCTGTGCTCAACCTCAAAGTTGACTGATTGCCCTTGCATCGCCCTTTCAATGTACAGATAAAGTTTGTTGAATTCTTCTTCACCTAGTACATCATTCAAATGGTGGCTAATGATTTCTGAGCGAGACCGCTGGAACCATTTTTCGAATTCGCGGTTGACGAATTCATAACACATATCTTTGTTTACATATGAAATCAACGCAGGCATCGCATCGGTTATTAATCGAATACGCTGCTCACTTTCTTGCAGAGCCTGTTGGTTTAGGCTGCGTTCGGTTATATCAGTGTAACTATTCAGATATCCACCGCCACTTATTGAATGCCGTTTGATAAGAATAACCTTGCCGCTTTGCAAGGTTTTTTCAGTCTCAAAATCATCCTTTTGAGTTAGAATACCTGACAATTGGTTCTCGGTAAGTGACTCATCTAACTCACTACCTCGCAGTAGTCCAAGATAGTTATCACCACGATGAACTTTGTTTTTGCGAATACCTGCTAATTGTAAAAACCGTTGATTCCACGTTTCAATATTGCCATTTGCATTCACTAAGGCAATTCCCTGAGACATGTTTTCTAAGGTCGACTTTAGTACCTGAGCTTGTTCAGCCATGGCTTTTTCATAGCGCAGCTCATCACTTTGTTTAATGTTAGTAATGTCGGTATAAACTACAACTAAGTCCCCTTCAGAGGACTTTCTTTCGGACATTTGAATCCAGGTACCATCTTTGAGTTTAAAAATAGTATGGGTGATAGGATCAGGATACATTCCCACCGTCTTTTGTGCTTTTGCCTGCTTATCAACATAAGGTAAAGACGCGGCAGTGATTTCCTGAAAGGTTGTTTTGCCAATTTCAAAATCAATATTGTGTTTGCGCCAGAACTCGCTGCAACGGCTATTTACCATCACCATTTTTCGTTCATCATCAAATAAAGCAAAGGATTCAGAGATACTTTCAATTGCATCATTGAGTCTTTGTCGTGCCTGATCTGATGCCTGCCGGTTACGTTCAGCATCCAAACGTGCTTGTTCTAATTTTTGGTTCGACTCTTCAAGTCGATGAAGGGTTTGCTGCAGTTTTTGAGTTCGTTCTTTTACTTTATCAGCCAGTAGCGCTGCATCTTCGAAGGATTGATATGCGTCACTGTGATTTCCCCACCCCATTTCAACGCGACGCATCAAAACATTGTTTATTTTGCTAAGTTTTTGATTTTCATAGCGCAGTTGTTCTAGTTCAGTTCTCTCATGATCTACTTTGACAGTTAGCTCACTACTTTCTGGTAAGGGAACGTTGGTTTGGGTCATATGGATATCCAATAGCAACACCCGTAAAGGTATGATTCAGGTGCAATCCGTTAATTTGTTCGCCATAGGTACTAAAGCCGATTACATTGTTCTTTCGATACATTACAGACATTTCTTCGGCAATATCATGGTGTTCTATTTCTATTCGTCGGTGAATACAATCAAATCCAATAACCAACTGCATCTCACCCACGGATTCTTTCAATAAATTAAAAATAAGCGATGTATGTGGCAACAATCCGGGCGAAATCATTTTAGTTAACACCACGCCTGAGTCGATGGCACAGAAAAAAGTTAAACTCAGATCGTCATTCACTTTTTGAATACTGCGAATATACAATTGTTCACCAAATTGTACCGCCAGTGGGTACATTGCAAAAGTTTTAGAGTTCAAATCCTCTAACTTCAAACCATTAATTCTACAGTACTCAAGCGCCGCAGGTTCGGCATTAAATTCATGCACCACACGGGAATTAGGTGCTACCTGTGTTACCACTAGCTTTTCGTCTTCTGGTGATAAGTGATGCTGGCTAAACACTTCGAACTCACAAATTGTATTCACTAACATGATAACCGCAGCATTAGTGTAAAATTGGCCATCGTAATAAACTTGTGTGTTGAGGAAGTTCTGGTCATCGCCTGCAGAACCACCAACGATGGGGATATCTTGCAGACTCAAACTTAGTGCATTTATCACCAACTCTTCACGTACAGACAAACCATCTAATAACGACAAAGCAAAACACTGCTTTTCAATGGGATGAGGAGACACTGCTTTTTCACGCAATTTATCCATCATTCCACCGACTAAAACATCAGATTCAGCTACATTAAAGGTGGCTAAATCTTCAATTAATATAGACTCAACAGCAAATTCACTGCTACTTAATGCAAATGCGCTAATGCTGTGTTTACGATAGCCCAACGGGGTAATTTCACCAGCAGAAGTACAACCTATTACCACCGTATCTGAAAAATACTTAGTCAACTCTTTTGATAGTTCTGCTTGAGGATAATTAACCCCACAATAAAACACTACACATGTTGGCTGACAAGGCGCAATCGCAGCATAAATTTCTTCGGCAGCAAGCACAGGGTCAGTATGCTCCGAACCAGCCATTGCCACGCCTGGGATAGATTTTTCCACCACATTTAAATGCAGATTTTGATTGCCCATGTTTCCTCCTGATGTATGGAGGAATACTATCTCTTTCACAATTGCTTAACAACAAAAGCCATCATGTTTCACATACATTTAGCACTATTTTCATGTGTGCAAAGTAAATCTGGAAATTGACGGTAAAAAAATTGGCAAATGTCACCGACCTCAGGATCATGTAAATATCGCGGTCGAGGAAGCGTCACTTTTCTTTCTTCGATCACTGTCATCGGTTTTTCACTTAAAAATATGATTCTATCTGCAATAGCGACAGCTTCAGTTAAGTCATGGGTAACATATAATATGCTTGAATGCATTTGTTGTTGAAGAATCAACAACTTCTGGCGTAACTGCTCTGCCGAAGGTGCATCTAAAGACGCAAAGGGTTCATCCATGAGTAACACCTCTGGGTTAAACATAAATGCTCTGGCTAAGGCGACCCGCTTGGTCATGCCACCGGATAATTGTTTCGGATAGGCATTCTCATGACCTTCCATACCAACCAGTTTAAGGATTTCCAACGCATCTTGCTCAACCCTTTGTTTATCCTTTCGGCCTTCAGCAACCAATACGACATTTTCCAATACGGTCAACCAAGGCATCAATCGCGCCTCTTGAAACATTAAACCGATATTATGCATTGCACAATTTGGACTAGTGATAGTGCCTTCAAATTGCTCATCAAGACCAGCAATAAGATTGAGCAAGGTACTTTTACCCGCACCCGATGGACCAATTAAGGCTACAATTTCGTTTTCGTCCACCGAAAAGTTCAGGTTTTTAATTATGCTGACATCAGCTTCAAAAACTTTGTTATGAATATCTACAGTTAACATTTTCGCCACCTCGTTACTTTGCGTTCCCAGGGTCTTAAAATCAGCCCTTCAACGGTGTAAATAATTGCAGCAAAAGCAAAGGTATATGCCAAAATACTGGTGATATCGAAAAACTGAAAAAAGTTACCCAGTTGAAAACCAACACCGTTACTGCAGCCAACCAACTCCACAACTAATACAATTTTCCAAACTAACGCTAGCCCCGTTCTCGCTGCTGCTAAAAAATATGGATAGAGCTGTGGTAGATATACTTTTGTTAACGTTCGCTGCCAGGGTAATTGATAGACTTTCGCTACCTCCATCAGACTTTTATCGATGGCTTTTGCTCCCTCACGTAAAGTGACAGCAACATTGGGCGCTTTGTTCAAAATAACTGCTAACACTGCAGAAAATTCATTTAGCCCGAACCACATAAAGCACAAAATGATGGTGACCAGTGCAGGTATATTTAGGGCCAAAGTGAGTAGGCTATCCAGCCAAATATCAACCTTTTTGAAATAGCCCATGAGCAGACCAATAATCGAACCCAGCAACATAGCAATGACGAAACTGAACATCACTCGTTGTAGAGTTACTCCCAAATGATAGGGCAGTTCATTTGATGCAATATGTTCAATAAGCGCGTTAAAGACCGCTGTTGGCGACGGCAACATTTGTACTGCAAAAAACCATACACTTAATTGCCAAAGACCCAACAATAGTAATAACGAGGCAATACGAATAAACGTATTTCCTTGGAAACCCTTAGATTTAACTTGAATTGGCTTTGTAGCTTTATCTAACACTGGTGTGACGCCAGAAGATATCATCTGGAAGCCCTCCCAAGTTGCCCGTCAAAGCATGTTGACTGTCATTTGCCTTGATGAGTTGAAATAGAGCGTCTATTTGTACTTTTTGCGATTGCACAAATGTATCGGGAATACCTTGTCGATATCCATCCATTAAAAAGGGTTGCACTTGCGCGGAGTACTTTTTGCTAAACGTGGGGATTTGCCGCCAAATATCGTCGTCATGTTTCATAAGTTGGCGAGCTTGCGCGGACATGCTCAAAAAAAGATTGATGGTTTCACTATTTTTATCCGCCCATTGTTGTTTGAATACCCAACCTAAAACAGGCACTTGACCTTCAACGTTTAGGGCATTCAATACTTCGGGCATGGTCACTAAAGACGGCATCCCCTGTGCGTTCAATTGCGCAGCGTAATGCCAGAAATTAATAACCGCATCTAAATCGCCTTTCGCGATTAGCGCGTTGAGCATAGGCGGGGCGGCGAACTTTACCGTCACATCGCGAGCGAGATCTAAATTGGCTTGCTGCTTTAAGAATGCTCGGTACAGCACCCAATTTTTATTGGTATTGCCCCCCGCAATGCCAATGGTTTTACCACGTAAATCAGCAAGTTCATGAATATTTGATTGGGGATGAGTAACAAGCGCACCAGCCGCGGTGGAATAGGGGTAAAAATAAAAGTCGCGGTTTGCTTCTTTTTGCCGTGCCACCCATAACCAATCATTAAGAATGACATCGATTGAACCGCCTTGTAAGGCAACTAACAGCGCTTGCGGTGAACCTAACGGAATTCGTTCAACCTCAAGGTTATATTGTTTTGCTAATTGTAATTTTTCTAAAACATCCATTTCCCAATTAAGGGTGCCATATTTTAAAACCCCAACACGGATAGTGTTACTAGCCTGAGCCGTTGCACTAAGCAACAACACCAAGAACAAAACTAAAGCGGTTGGAACTCGCATATATACTCCGGTTGTTTTAAACGGGATGAGTGTTAATCATCAACCTAAGTTGTTATTCGCTAAGCGAAAAAGGTTTCCGCACTGGGTGCGGAAACCCCCACTTACGCCTTTTTCAAGGCAACGCTTTTAGAAAAAGCCCAATGGGTTAATGTCATAGCTAACCAATAAGTTCTTGGTTTGTTGATAATGACCTAACGCCATCTTATGATTTTCACGGCCTACGCCTGATTTTTTATAGCCACCAAATGCAGCGTGGGCAGGGTAAGCGTGGTAGCAGTTAGTCCATACTCGACCCGCTTGAATTGCGCGTCCCATTCTGTATGAACGGTTCATGTCACGAGTCCATAAACCTGCGCCTAGACCAAATTCAGAATGGTTAGCAATTGCCAAAGCTTCTGCTTCGTCTTTAAAGGTAGTCACACCGACCACTGGACCAAAAATTTCTTCTTGGAACACGCGCATATCATTGCGACCTTTTAGCAAAGTAGGTTCAACATAAAAACCTTTGCTGAAACCTTCAATCATTGCAGGGCCACCGCCGATAAGTACTTCAGCACCCTCTTTTTTACCAATATCTAGGTAACTTAGAATTTTGTCATATTGCTGTTCTGAAGCCTGCGCACCCACTTGGGTTTCTGTATCCAATGGGTTGCCACGTTTAATTTGCTGCGTACGCGCAACTACCAGTGAAATGAAATCATCGTAAATGGATTCTTGAATCAATGCTCTAGAAGGACAGGTACATACTTCACCTTGGTTGAAGAATGCCAACACAGTTCCTTCAACACATTTGCTTAGATATTCATCTTCATGATTCATTACGTCTTCAAAGTAGATATTTGGAGACTTACCACCTAACTCAACGGTAGAAGGTATGATGTTTTCAGCCGCACATTTAAGAATATGAGAACCAATTGGTGTAGAACCGGTGAATGCAATTTTTGCAATACGTTTGCTGGTTGCTAAAGCTTCACCCGCTTCTTTACCAAAACCATTTACAATATTTAGCACCCCTGGTGGCAATAAATCACCAATCAGTTCCATCAGTACCAGAATCGACGCTGGAGTTTGTTCTGCTGGTTTCATGACCACACAGTTACCCGCCGCCAATGCTGGGCTCAATTTCCAAGCAGCCATCAGAAGTGGGAAGTTCCAAGGGATAATTTGGCCAACAACGCCTAGCGGTTCATGGAAGTGATAAGCGATGGTGTTCTCATCAATTTCACTCATATTGCCTTCTTGAGCACGCAAACATCCTGCAAAATAGCGAAAGTGGTCGACACATAACGGAATATCTGCGTTTAAAGTTTCACGCACAGCTTTACCGTTATCCCAAGTTTCAGCAACCGCCAGCATTTCAAGATTTTGCTCAATACGGTCAGCAATTTTCAAAAGCGTATTAGAGCGGTCAGTTGCAGACGTTTTGCCCCAAGCATCTTTTGCTCTATGTGCTGCATCTAGGGCTAAGTTAATGTCTTCCTCAGTTGAACGAGGAATTGAACAAAAGACCTCATTGTTAACAGGCGATACGTTATCAAAGTATTGTCCTTTGACCGGTGCGACCCATTCGCCACCAATGTAGTTGCCATACTGTTGTTTAAAAGTTACGAGTGAATTTTCTTGTCCAGGTTGTGCATATATCATTTTGTTAACTCCGGTGTTCATATTTAGTAAAAGCGTTACCAGTTTGCCGGACTTTGCACCTTCAACTCAGAATTGAGTTGGCAGTCACACCGGCACCGGCTGCCGGAAAATAATTTTTGCCCCTACCTAGGGGCAAAAATTGAAAGCTATTGGTTAAAAGTTCACAATGGCTCCAAGGGCGATGGACTTAACCTCTTCGCTCGCATCACCAATGGATATTTCATTCATATCGTATTCGACAACAAAGGTCACTGCGCTGTTATAACTATGGAACCACGCGACTTGAGCGCCATCCATTTCCCAAGGGGTTTGAGTTTCAACTTCAGTATTGCCATACGACAAGACAAATCGATTAGCGCCAGTTTTATACGAGCCTTGCACTAGATAGCCACTGCTATCCACTTCATTTCCGTCTTCATATAACAAGTTTTGTAAACCTAATGCGTTATCTGTGGGACCGAGCAACAAACCGATGGCTTCCCCAGTAAAACCAGAGGCGTTTAGCGCGAAGCCACCCATATTGAGTTTTGCACCATAAGAATAGCCTGTGGAATCAACGTCACCTTGAATGTCGCTCTCAGTGCTTTGCGAAAGAAAACCGACAAAGGCATTGAACATTCCGTCTTCAAACTTGCTGGTGTAAGTTAATTCTCCCTCAATTCTTGGCGTGCTCTCTTCACTCGATCGACCAGGGCCTGTGTCAGTAGAAGTATTAGCAGGGTCGATCAAACCAATGGCTAATTTAAAACCGCCGGCAAATTCAGGTGAACGATACGTAATTTGAGCCGTTGGCATTGGATATGTGTAACCTGTACCAATATTTCCAAAGGAAACACCTTGTCCATCAATCAAACCGAGGGTGTCGTTAACGTTGCCGTAACCTTGTAATATTTCGTCTAGAAAAATATTAGAACGGTTAAATAAGGTAAAATCTTTGCCTATTAATACCTGCCCCCAATCAAAATCCAAAGTGGCATAAAACTGACGGACATCGATTCCTGTTGAGGTTACGCCTGAATTACTGTCATTTATTGTGACCCAAAAAGAAGAGCGCCCACCAACCTTAACGCCGTCAATTTCTTTGCTAAAATTCATACCCACATAGTTAGGTAGAAAGCCCATTTTGACTCTAGACTGGTCGCGATCTATTCCTGATATGTCGTTGTCTGTGCTGCTAGACACGTAAAATGTATTGAAAGACGCATCAACTGTGACACTTGCCACCTCTGGATCGTCATAGATTGTTATTGCTGCAGAAGCTGCGCCGCTAACTAAGCCTAAAACTGCCAAACTAACTTTAGTAAATGTAAATTTATTCATGTTCATGTGTACCCTGTTTGATTGTTAGTATTATTGGTTGAGCAACATGAACTATCTATCCCGGGTTACTCCAACCCTATGCATCGATACGTTGCCGACGCACTTTTTTTGTTGATTTAGTATTGTTTGCTAACGGCAAATTAGAAACTCGTCGATTGGGCTCTTTGTGTTGCACTTTAGTCCTCAAAAAGAAAGCGACTAAAGATCTAGTTCTAAAGTAGTAGCCAATGGAAGTAGTTCGATTAGGGCTGGAAAGTATTAGAAAAACAGTGCGTAAAGTGCAGGCTTGTTAACTACTAATTAACACAAAATAAACATATGATTCAGTAACTAATGTCACCCTAGAATTGTGGCATCGTAAGTGTCAAACTGCGCTCCCAAATTATGTTTAAGAAGGCTGTATTCATATGATTTTTCTAACTAAAACCCTTCAGCAAGTATCACCACTTACTCGCTTAAGTGAATCAATTCGACTTTCACACTTAGGTTTAGTCGCCTGTTTATTGCCATTCTCCGGGATCGCGCAGGAATCGCCCGATGGAATAGAAAGAATTACAACTACAGCCACTAGAGTTGCAACCAACACTTCCAACTTGCCATATGTAGTAAGTACAGTAGACGAGCAAACATTAGGGTTGCTAGCTCCCACTCATATCGAAGAAGCCCTTAGCTTCATTGCCGGCGCTGGGGTGCAACGAGGAAATGGCCAAGAATATCTACCCGCCCTGCGTTCGCAAGTAATGGCTGGTTCAGGTGCTTGTGGTGGCATTCTCACCGCAGAAGATGGCATACCTTTGCGGGCCGCGGGATTTTGTAATATCAACGAGCTTTTTGAAGCCCACAGTGAAATGGCTCAAAGCATAGATGTTATCAAAGGGCCGGGCTCTGCATTTTACGGTTCAAATGCCGTACACGGAGTCATAAACGTAATCACACCGGACACCACAGTAGATGCAGGGTTATTCGGTATAGATTACGGTTCTTACGGATATAATCGATACAAATTTCGACAAGGTGCAGACTTCGGTAACTCGGGGATCGGTATCAATGCCAGTGTCACCCGCGATTCAGGATATCGAGATGAAGAAAGTGTCGACCAAGAAAAAGTTAACCTACGCCATCGTTTTGAAGCTGATAACTTGACCCTCACCACTGGACTCACTTATACCAATTTAGACCAAGAAACCGCCGGCTATATTACTGGTTTCGAAAGTTACAAAGACGAAGACTTAGCACAGGCCAACGAAAACCCAGAAGCCTTTAGAAAAGCCAAGTCTTTTAGATTATGGTCAAACGCACTTTGGAATTTAAGCGACCAAGATGTGCTCTCCATAACACCTTATATGCGTAACCAAAACATGTCGTTCTTAATGCATTTTTTACCTGGCACACCGATGGAAGAAAATGAACAAGACGGCTTTGGTGTGCAGTCAATGTGGAAACACAGCGCTTCTGACAACCTCACCGTTAGCCTAGGTTTAGATGCAGAACAAACCGATGGAAGTATGCGCCAATATCAAGATGCTGAAACCGAAGGTTCTGCGTTTTTAACAGCAACGGTACCCATTGGAATGCATTATGATTATGATGTCGAAGCCACCTTATATGCACCTTTTATATCAGTGGATTGGCAGCAAGATAATTGGTTAGTGTCATTCGGTTTACGCTACGAAAATATGAATTACGACTACACCAATAATATGTTAAGTGGCCGCACAAAAGACGATGGTACTGAATGTAGTTTCGGTGGTTGCCGCTACAGTCGTCCACCTTCTTCTGAAAACAGCTATAGCAATACTTCCCCAAAGCTCGGTATCCGTTATCAGTTTTCTCAGCACACACAATTTTACGCCAACTTATCCCGAGGCTATCGCGCACCACAAGCAACAGAACTCTATCGCCTGCAACGGGAACAAGAAGTCGCCGATTTAGACTCTGAAACAGTGACAAATGCCGAAGTTGGGGTAAAAGGACAATTTGATGGACTGAGTTATGTGGTATCCATCTATAACATGAATAAAGACAACTTCATCTTTAGGGATAGTGACTACTACAATGTGAACGATGGTGAATCAAGACACCGGGGAATTGAGTTAGAGTTACAATATCAATTAGCCGAAAACTGGGATTTGATGGTAGCTGCAAGCTACGCTAAACACACCTACTCCTATAGCCAAATTCTCAGTGACATTGATATCAATGGCAACTACATTGATACCGCGCCAAAAACCATCGCTAATACGCGCCTAGGGTGGGATATTAATGCATCAGCCAGAGCCGAATTAGAATGGGAGCACATGGGCAACTATTACACTGATCCTGAGAACCTTCACCGTTATGATGGCCATGATGTATTAAATTTAAGAGCCTCAATGCAAGTTACTGACGCGCTCACGTTATTTGCCAGAATCAACAATTTAACCGATACCAGTTATGCAGAAAGAGCGGATTACACCAGTTTTGGTGGAGATCGTTATTTCCCTGGTAGACCTAGAAACCTGATGATGTCACTAGATTACAAATGGTAGACATAGAAATAAGAGCAGTGACAATGAATTGTTAATGCTCAATATCATCATTTTTGCGGCAGTGTTTCACTGCCGCATTTATTTAACCCGAACTAGTCTTTCAAGATAAGCCTTTTACAACATAAATGTCCTATCTGGAATGATTGGAGAACATATATGAAGAAAATTATAGTTGTAGGAGGAGGCGCTGGCGGCCTTGAAATAGTCAAACGCCTTAGTCAAAAGCTAGGGAAAAAAAACAAAGCAGAAATCATTTTGGTTGATAAAAGCCAGAATCATGTCTGGAAACCGCTTTTACATGAAGTCGCGGCAGGTGTTATTGATAAAAATTCAGATGGCATCAACTATCGAATTCATGCAGTTGCCAACAAATATCAATTTCAACTGGGCAATATGTGCCACATCGACAAACAAAATCAACAAATAGAACTTGCGCCTTTGTATGATGAAAATGCGCAGTTAATCTTACCTAAACGCACTTTACAGTATGACACCCTAGTTCTTGCTATTGGCAGTGTTTGCAATGACTTTGGTACACCAGGAGTAGCCGAACACTGCTATTTCCTCGATTCACTCGCGCAAGCAGAAAGCTTCCATAAAGCTTTGCTTAATCAACTTCTGCGGATTAACCAAAAAGGTGTAGAAAGTAAACCATTACATGTCGCAATAGTAGGTGGTGGCGCTACCGGTACGGAATTAGCCGCTCAACTGCACCACGTCGCCAATCTCGCCAGAGCCTATGGCATGCCGGAAATGTCTGCCGCTAAATTAACGGTAACTATTATTGAAGCTGGGGAGCGCATTCTTCCAGCATTACCCGAAAAAATCACCAACTCAGCTCGCCAGGCTTTAACCAAGTTGGGGATTAAGGTTTTAGAAGGTACAAAAGTTATTTCGGCGCAAAAAGAGGGGTTCATGACAAGCGATAATGAGTTGATTGAAGCCGATTTAATGGTCTGGTCAGCGGGTGTAAAAGCACCTGATTTTATTACTCAACTGGGGATCTTTGAAACCAATCGCGCGAATCAAATTTTGGTCACGCCTTATTTAAAAAGCACCTTAGATGAAAATATATATGCCATTGGTGATTGCTGTGGGTTCCAACAAGAAGATGGCCGCTGGGTGCCTCCACGGGCGCAATCAGCTCACCAAATGGCCAGTACTGCAGCAACCAATATAATCAATGAATTTAAGCATAAACCGGCACAAAAATATCAATACAAAGACTATGGCTCATTGGTGCATTTGAGCAAATACAGCACCGTGGGAAATTTGATGGGTGCACTGTCAAATAGCAGTATGTTTATAGAAGGGCGGTTAGCCAAATTGGTATATGTATCCCTTTATAATATGCACCTATTCGCTATTCACGGCTGGTTTAAAGGGATATTTATTTTGTTTTTCCGCAAAGTCAGGAACATTGTGGGTCCCAAGTTGAAACTTCACTAAGCGCCACTTGCGCCGACACAAAAAAGCCCGATTTTGTCGGGCTTTTCTAGCACAGCTTAATGTCGTATCTAACAAAGTATGAGTTTGTTTAAATTAACAACCTGTGATTGTTTGCGTGAAAGTAGGCTCCCTAGTCGATCGTGCTGACACATAACGAATCTTGCAGTTACTAGGGTCAGGAGCATCGCTAATTTGCACATCAATAGAACCTAGCTGGCCGCTGCAATTTCCGCCGACCCAAGTAAAACTGTCATCAATTTCAACAGCATTGGCAATCCCGCTAGGATGAGGGCAGGCATAACCACATCGCAAAGTAATAGATTCACTGCCCAACTCAATAGTAGGGTCAGTATCGCAATCGGTTTTTTTCTCGATTGTGGCTTTAAAGTGGACTAAATCAGACGCTGAGCGCAATGTTCCTTCCAAGCCATCTAATGTGGCCAATCGAGCATCGGTACTCAGATCAATAAATCGAGGAGCAGCCACAACCGCTAAAATGCCAAGAATAACGATGACTACTATTAGCTCAATAAGAGTAAATCCATGATTTTTGTTGTGCACAACAATGCTCCTTGTAAATAACTTTTTAACCAATTAACTCATTAACGATCTTCTGTTAAATAATATTATGCTGAAAAAAGATCAAAGTGAAATGATTACTTATATATTTATCAATAACATAGAATACATCCGTATAATATTTGATTCCCAATGCCTGCGTTCCACTACGCTTTATTTTACGGTCACTTTTAATTATTTCGAAAATCTATTAGGATTATGAAAATCGATTTTTGAAGGAATGCTAGTGCAGCGTAGTAAAGGGTTTACCCTAATAGAACTAATAATAGTCATCGTCATCCTCGGCATTTTGGCCGTCACGGCTGCCCCGCGATTCATTGATTTGTCATCGGATGCAAACGCATCTGTGCTGAAGAATATTGGTGGACAACTGCAATCAGCCAATGATTTAGTCTACGCAAAGTCGGTGATTAAGCAGCAACACAACAAAGATAGAGATTCTGATCCTGAAGATGGTGAAACAGGTGTAACTGTGAACGGTGTATTTATCGCTACCGTCTATGGTACTCCATGGATATACTCTGGTACTGCGCTAACCAATTTCATGGACATTGATATACTTGACCAAGGTTACAATGAACATACTGAAATCTGCGAGTACAGTGGGGATTTTTGTTTTATGTATTTCAACACTAGTTCAGCCCCAGCGACTTTAGATTTATCTTTTTCTCCCGGTGTGGCAAGTATCATCTATCCAAAATCGAAGAGTGTCGCAGACGATTGCTTCGCCTATCATATTTTTGATAGAACAGACAACACTGCGCGGGCGGGTTCTGTTACCACAGGATGCTAATTAAATTTAGCATCCCTATTTGGCACCTCAAATTTCTACTCAGCACTAAGTAATTGCCAAAACAATTAGCAATATGAATGCATATATTAAAAACGCATTCTTAGGCCGGCATTCACAATGAAACCGTCATTACGCGACCATATATCGGTAGTCCATTGACCATCAGGCGCTCTGATTAGTAATACCAATGGATCTTCTTTGGTCTGGCGGATACCCAGAAGGTTTTCCGCATTCACAAACCAACTAAATTGACCTAAGGTTATTTCGCCCAACAAACCAAGATGCCAATAAGGTTTACTTTCAGAACGATAGGGATTACCGCTTAATCGCTGTTTTCCAGTGTAATAGGCTTCAAAACCAATCCGGCCTTTCCCGTGCTGTTCCCACATTGCTACCAAACCCGCAGAATGTTTAGGAGTGAGCTTGATACGTTGACGCTGCTTAGTTGTTTGATCAACCTCGGTGGCATCTAAAAAGAGATAGCTGGCGGTGACTTTAAAATCCTGCCATTTATAACGCAGCATTAATTCTGAACCGTAAATCCTTGATTCACCTTGCGCATTTACTAAACGCACGCGGTCTAGGGGACCATCGATTTCAGATGCATAAGCTTCTAATTCTGTGACATGCTCAACATTTGATGCGAAAAAAGTAACGTTTGCTTCTAACTGATCAAATTGACGCCCAATATCCAATGAAGAGGTAACCGCCGTTTCTTCTTGAATGTTTTGAAGCGGTGCCAAGCGTGATAGGCCAGCAGCTTCGATTTCTTCCACAAAGGGCGTTGGTGCAAAATAGCCACGGCCATAAGATGCTCTAACGGTCCAATCTTGCGGACGGTATAACACTGATACTCGAGGGCTCAACTGGCTGCCATACTCGCTGTGATCATCTAAACGCATACTTAATGAAGTTGATACCTGCTCGCTGAATTCATAATCAGCTTGGGCAAATAATCCTGGGACATCAAAGGTGTAATCAAACTCAGGATAATATTCTGACTCAAAACTATCTGACTGCATGGCTAGGCCAACTACCCATTGCGATTTATCGGTATAACCAGACAGAGTACTTTCCAATAAATAACTCTCATGGCTATCTTCATCTAGGTCTTCACCAAATTGTTTATCGTGTTTCTGCAGCATCGCAGAACCGCGCACATTCCAGGTTAAGACATCCCCTAAAGGTCCGGTAGCAATGATGCCACTATCGATTCGCTCACTGTCTTGAGTTTGTTCGAAAAAACTTCCATCGGGCAAGGTATAACCTTCGAGGGTGCCACCTTGACGATTTTCAGTCATGTAGCCTGCGGTAGCATAAACAGTCGCGCCATTTTCTCCTTCCCAAAATAAGCGAGGTCGAGCGGTATAGCGTTCATAGCCAGCCATATCAATCCAACCGTCATCATCAAAATCTTGTGTGCTTTGATGATGGCCACCAGCGGTCAATGATACGCCTAAAGAATCATTTACCGGAGTAGCTAAATAAGTGGTGACGTCTTGTCCATCTCGGGAAGTAAAATTAAATAACACTTCTCCTTCGGCTTCATCTGAAGGTCTGCGAGAGACGAGATTGATCACGCCGCCCATTGCTGAACCACCATAAAGCGAAGAAGCTGAGCCTTTGATGATTTCAACACGGGCTAAATCAGTTGGCGGAATTTGTAACAAACCAATAGAAGCAGCTTGCCCACCATAAAGGGCTAAACCATCATTTAGCAACTGCGTATAACGACCATAAAGCCCCTGCAAACGAATATTAGCACTGCCTAATGCCGGAGATGTGGTTTGAACTCTTACGCCCCCTGTTTCGGCCACTAGCATAGAAATATTCCCCGGGCGCATCATGGCTTTTTCTTCGAGCTCTTCTTGGTTAATCACTTCTATTCGAACAGGTTCATCGGTAACGTTGCGACCAACTCGCGTAGAGGAAACAGTGATAGTTTCAACCTCGTCGTCATGCTCGTCGTGCTCGTCGTGCTCGTCGTGCTCGTCAGCATCATTAAGTTGATTTCCAGCAAACTGTCTATTTGTTTCCTGTTGCGAAGATTGCTGAACCTTAGATGAGACATTTTCAGATTCGAGCGGGTTACCCTGTGATTTAAATGAACCGAGCAAACTTAGGGTAAGGATGAGTATAAGAGAGGGTCTGGTGGAATAATAACAACGCACAGTGATTAAATACCTTTAAACTAGAGTGTGTGAAAATTGTCCCTGATGCGGGGCTCGAACAAAGAATAATATCACACGTAATCTCATTCACTTAACCGATTTTTGTGCGCAAATCGATTAAGTGAATTCGATTCCATAGTTCGTTCAGTTAAGTATCCCCTAAACTGAAGATTATTGAGGACTTTACACTAATCTAGAAGGCATAAGAGGCATACAAACGTAATGTTCGAGGCTGCCCAGGGCCAATAAATTCAGGTGATTCTATATCAGGGTATAGGTCTCCTAATACTTCGTCAGCTTCACCATAGGTTCCAAAGGTCTCAAACTCCTCATCGAAGGCATTTTCTAGGCGGATAGCTAAATTAATACCATTTTCAAACCCATAACTCGCGGCTAGGTTTACAATTGTATAACCAGATAGTTGGCGGTTCTCGTTAGCTTCATCTCCGCGGAAATATTGGCTTGAAGAATAGTTAATATCTGCGTTAAGAGCGAACGCTTCGCTAACCGCGTAATCAAAAGATATGCTTGCTTGAGTGGTTGGCTGACCAGGAATTTTGTCTCGCGGATTAACTTGTCGATTTGGCCCCAAAGGATTTTGCGGGCTAAACGACATAAATGACGATTCAAAAGTAGCCTGTAGATAACTAAATTGCGCGTCTATATCCAACTTGTCGATACTATGGGCTAAGCCCAACTCGATACCTTGGCGACGGGTTTTATCCACATTCACGAAGTAGCCAACTGAGGGACGATCACCGGCTTGTTGGAAGATAATATCGTCCTTACTGTCACTGCTATAAATAGCAGCGCTAAGTTGGCCATTCTGATATTGCCATTGAGCACCCAATTCAATGGTATTAGTCACCACTTGCTCTAACGGAGGATCGGCAACAAAACCATTGGGTAATT
The DNA here is from genome assembly GCF_030548145.1 of Aliiglaciecola sp. 2_MG-2023. Classification (NCBI taxonomy): domain Bacteria; kingdom Pseudomonadati; phylum Pseudomonadota; class Gammaproteobacteria; order Alteromonadales; family Alteromonadaceae; genus Aliiglaciecola; species Aliiglaciecola sp. 2_MG-2023. The sequence goes on along the minus strand of NZ_JAUORY010000012.1, from coordinate 80,006 downwards.
TACACGGATCATCCTCATCAGCGCAACTTAACTCAGCAGGGCTAGGCGTTCGAGAGGATTGACTATAACTACTATAAACCGATAGATCACCAGTCTGATAATGGACAGCAAACGACGGATTGAAATGATTAAATTGATGTTCTCCATTTAGCGAGCCTGGACCAGTCTCTACACCGTCTACCATGTCAATATCTGAGCGATTGTAGCGACCCGATAGTTGCAACGACCATTGTTGGTTTAAAACGATGTTATCACTGAAAAACAGATGCAGATGGCGTACATCAGTTGTTAATCTAACCATAGAATCTAGGTCATATACTCCAATGCCCATCACATCGCGACTATCTTCGGCGCTATCGTTATTTAGTATGGCGAATTCAGTATCACTACTGAAATCAATTGAAGCCACATCAATCCCTAGTCCTGCAGTCCAATGATGCACTAGGCTGGCGGCTTCGACCTTGCCGCTTAGCTCTGCGCTGATACCTGAAGATTGATTTTTCGTTAAACTTGTATTGGCTGTGCCATCTATGTCGTCGGCATCAAATGATGAGATATCTTCAAGGGGGGTTAGCGCGGCATAATCCACAAAGTGTACAGCATCATCGGCTTCAAATTCGTCATCTTCTTCCGCCTCATCATCGCCCTCTAAATCGTCATCTAATTCTGCAATTTCGGCATCTTCATCTTCGACACAAAGGGTTTCACCAAAACCAATATCACACTCTTCATAATCACTATCGTCACCGTTGTAAGTGACAATTTCATTTTTCCGATAATAAGCGTTTACCACTAAATTGGTGTCTTCAGAGAGCGTCCATTGATTTTTCAAACTAATAAAGCGTAGCGCAGTTTCAGTTTGATCAGGCCGAGTAAAGATTGCGTCGCGTCCTTCAAATGGAATTAACTCAACAGGAATAGCGCCATTACCAATTAACCTATTATCGCTCGCAGCTAGGGTCAACTCTGAAAAGTGGTTATCGCCTTGGTAGCTAATTGTTGAAAATAGCTGTTTTATTTCGCTATCAGAATAATCTCGCCAGCCATCTTCTTGGTAAGAGTTGACGTTCACATAGTAAGCCCACTCTTCATTGTTACCACCGGATTCAAAATTAATCCCCTGCTGACCAAAATCTCCTGCTTGCAGACTTATTTTATTCTGTTCAAAGTTAAAACCGTTTTTAGAACGCAAAACCAATGCGCCACCAAGGGTGTTTTGACCAAACAATGGATTCGCGCCAGCGACTAGGAAAACTTGCTCTAATGCCGATGTTGGCAACAAATCCCAATTCACGGTGTCACCAAATGGTTCGTTGAAGCGTGTACCGTTTAAATATACTGATAATCCTTGAGGAAGACCTAATAAAGGCGATGCGGTAAAACCACGATATTGTACATCTGGTTGAAATGGATTATTAGTCACATCATTGATCGACACACTAAATAACTGGCTATCGAGTAAACGAGCCAAAGACGGACCATATTGAGGCGCCAAATCAGAGCTGTCTAGTACCTGATTGACAGAATATATACTCCCAACACTTTGCACACCAAGTGGGGATACTCCGGTAATAACTAGCTTTTCAATAATTTCAGGTCCGGGCTGCTGAGCCATCGTAGAAAAACTCATTATCAGCATCGAAAATGATACGCTCCGTCGCTTCATGTCTATTGACCTTGTATTTGTTATTAACTTTTGGTTAACAATCCTAATTCAGAAGAGTGCCAAACGCCTATTGGCTAAAGGGTTAACCAAAGGGGTACTTTAGTAGTAGTGGCACCAAGAGAGGTACAAACTAATTAGCCCTCAATCTTCGTATTTCCCTTAGTTTTAAAGTTACTATCGCGGCAATTGCAGCACCTCCAATGCTGGCAGCACATTTCCTGTTGTATTTATACAAATTTGGTAAGTAGGCAAAATCATGCCGTGTTAGCTATAAAATTAAAAAAATGAGTGCTTAACAGGTGACTCAAAAAGCACCACCAATAACTTTTAATACTTTAAAATTCAATTACTTACCTTGAACCTTTGACCTTTACATAATCTTTACACAAATTGGAATCAAATCTGCTTTGTAGCTAGTTGAAGTTAACCAACCGGAGCAAAATATGAATATTATGTCGATAGGTGGAGGTGGCCCAGATCCTGCTGCCCGTGAGAAAGAAAAAGCTCAGCAACAATTTGATATCGCTGACACTAATGAAGACGGAGTTGTCAGCGCTACTGAGTTTATGGCAGCGTTAACAGCTGAAGGCGTAGAGAGCACCAAATCAGCTGACATGTTCAGTAACATGGACTCAAATAGCGATGGTAATTTGAGCCAACAAGAACATGACAAAGCCGTTCAAGAGCGTGAACAAAAAATGACGCAAATGATGGCCCAAATGGACGGGGAAATTGGTCTGTACGGTGAAAAAGACTCAGAAAAAGCGGTAAATTTTGACTCGTTCAAAAGCATGTTGTCTTCGATTGCTGATGATACAAAAGACCAGACTACGGCTTCACGCTTGAAAGATCTTCTAACCGAATTAGAATCTGAAGGTTATTCAAAAGAGGGCGTCCAAAAATCGGTGGAATTGATGAATAAGGTCGCTCCCCCCATAAATACGACTGCCTAATTAAGGGATGTTTTGATTGTTAACAACCCTTCCCCACATAAGTCATCAAACCTAATAGGGAAAATCCCAGTACGTAAATTAGGTTTGATGCTTTTTAGTTAGCTTTTTAACCATATAAAATTGGTTTGCTAATAGAGTCCATGTCACATCTTAGGACTAGACAAACGTCATGTTTTTTATATTTTTATGTTATTAGCTTAATTGTACATATTCCCTTTTAAACCTGTCTGGTTTAAGGTGACCGACTGAATAAGAGCATGTAATTACCACCAGTAAAAGAATACACTATTGGTTTAACGTCATTCAGATCACGAATACTTCCATGTACTCAAATTAATAAAAATAAGACTGTAGGGACTAATTTATGGACTGGGTTTCCATCATACCGCCATTGATTGCGATATTTATCGTGTTTTGGAAGAAAGAAGTCATCATGGCATTATTGATGGCTGTACTAAGTTCCGAGACACTTATATTACTCACTTCAGCTTCTGAAAGTGTGATTTTAGCACCAATATCTTCGGTTGAACGAGTGGTAGCGGTAGCCACCAGCGCAGGAAATACGCGCATTCTATTGTTCAGTATACTAGTGGGTGCATTATTAGCCTATATCAGAGATTCAGGCGGTGTTACAGCCACCGTAAACTGGTTAACCCATCGTGGTATTGCCAACAATCGCCGACAAGTAGGCGGCTTGACGATGTTAACCGGCATAGTGATCTTCATTGAATCGAATCTAAGTGTGCTTACTGCTGGAATATTTGCTCGCGGTTTGTTTGATAAATTTGGTATGAGCCGGGCGCGACTTGCCTACCTTATTGACAGCACCAGCGCGCCCGTTTGTATTTTAATTTTACTGAATGGTTGGGGCGCCTTTGTACTTGGTTTACTCGATGGTTATGAATTAGAAGAATCTTCAGCCAGTATTTTGTGGGGCACAGTTGCATTCAACTTCTATGCAATTATTACCTTGGTCATTGCTGCTTACACTGTGTTTGCGGATAAAGTTCACGGTCCAATGGCAAAGGCTGAGCAGCAACTCGATGCCACTAAAAGTAAACTTTCTGCCGCGCCAGCCACCAAAGCCCGTTACATGGTAGTCCCTATATTAACCATGGTACTAAGCATGGTAGGTTTTATGTTTTGGACTGGCAACGGCGTTTTATCTGACGGCAGTGGCAGTAAATCCGTATTGTATGCCACGGTCTTAGCTACTGTTGTTGCTTATTTCTTATTGTTGACTGGCAAACAATTTAATCATCATCAAGCGGTGGAGATTGGTTTTAAAGGCATGGGAGAACTCTTACCCTTGGTAACCATAGTACTGCTTTCTCTGACCTTAGGCGCTAGCTTAAAAATATTAGGCACGGGCACATTTGTAGCAGGCATGGTTGGTGAGTACTTACCATTAGTATTTGTTGTACCAATGTTGTTTATTGCTGGGGCGATTATGTCATTTACTACAGGGACATCGTGGGGCACATTCGCTATTCTAATCCCCATAGGCGTGCCACTGATTCAACAACTGGGTTTACCTCCTTCGTTGGTCATCGCTGCGATTTTGGGTGGTGGAATATTTGGTGATCACTGTTCACCAATATCAGACAGTACAGCGGTGTCTTCATTAGCTTCGGGGTGTGATTTACTCGAGCACGTTCGCACTCAATTACCCTACGCGCTGGTTGCCGGTGGATTAACTCTGGTTGCTTATTTTATTGCTAGTTTACTTATGATTGGATAGATACTTATGCGTACATTATTTGTTTTATCTTTTGTTATTTTCCTCAGTGCCTGTACTCAGACAGGTATCGACAAAGCCAAGGGCGACTATGCTGTGGCAATGCCTGATAAATTTGGTGCTGATGTTGCGCTGGCCGTTTTAGACGAAGGCGGTAACGCGATAGATGCTGCTATTGCTGCCCAGTTTGCCCTAGCAGTTACCTTTCCAGAAGCTGGAAATATTGGCGGTGGTGGATTTATGACAATCTATTTTAATCGTCAAACTGACTTTTTAGATTATCGTGAAATGGCTCCTGCTGCAGCGTCTCGAGATATGTACCTTGATGAACAAGGCAATGTGGTCTCGGTCCAGTCATTATTTGGTGCAAAAGCATCCGGAATTCCTGGTACAGTAGCGGGCATGTGGGAAGCGCATAAAAAGTATGGCAAGTTACCTTGGACTCGTTTAGTTCAGCCAGCTGTTAGCCTGGCCAAAGACGGTTTTATTGTGCCTGAGAAATTGGCTGAAAAAGTGACTCGTTATATCGCTCGTAAAAAGGAAAATGGCATTGAAAGTAATTTTGAAGACTACTTCGCGGATGCCACTAAGTCAGGTATGTTGTTCAAACAGCCCGAGTTAGCTGCAACCCTTGAGCGTATCCGCGATCTTGGTGTAGATGGATTTTATAAAGGTGAAACTGCCGAACACATTGTTTCCTTTATGCAAAAAGATGGCGGTTTAATTACATTGGAAGACTTAGCTTCTTATCAAGCTAAGTGGCGCACACCGATAAGCTTTCCATGGCGTGGTTATACTTTGATCACCGCTCCACCACCGAGTTCAGGTGGTATTGCCGTTGCTCAGTGGTTAGGCATGATTGATGCTGTTATTCAAACCAATCCATTGCCTAAACAAAACTCTACGGCCTATTTGCACTTAGTCTCAGAGGCAGGTAAACGAGTTTTTGCCGATCGCGCCGAATACTTAGGTGATCCAGATTTTATCGATGTTCCGCAAACTGAGTTAATGCTCCCTGAATATATTCAATCCCGTGCAAACGACATTAACTTAACCGCTATCTCAGCCACCAGCGACATCAAACCAGGCTTACATGAGAGTGAGGACACCACACACTTTTCCATTGTTGATGGTTGGGGTAATGCCGTTGCCAATACAACCACTATCAATTTGAGTTTTGGGGCGGGTGTAGTAGCGGAAGGTGCAGGCTTTTTATTAAATGATGAAATGGATGATTTCAGTGCTAAGCCAGGCGTTCCAAACTTCTTTGGCGCAATTGGCGGTGAAGCCAATGCAATTGCCCCTTTCAAACGTATGTTATCGTCAATGTCTCCGACTATTGTGCTTGAGGACGAAACGGTGAAACTGGTAACAGGCTCACCTGGCGGTACCACCATCATATCCTCAGTTACCCAATCAATACTCAACACATTGTTATTTAATATGAGCGCCGAAGAAGCTGCAAATAGCCCGCGTTTTCATCACCAATTATGGCCCAAGGACACCATCAGAGTGCATCCAGGTATCAGTGATGCTACGTTAAACTCGCTGCAAGAAATGGGTTACATCATAAGCGAAGGTCGCTTTGGCGATGTACATTTGATTTTGCAAAAAGACGGCGAACTTAGTGCTGCCTCAGAAAAAAGTGGCAGAGGAAAAGCCAAAGTGGTATCTGCAAACTGATGCGTATTGAACCGCACTTGTACAGAGCGGTTAAGATTGCGAGGAGACTCTCTCCTCCTCGTGAACAGGATCTGGGATCAATAAACTCATCACAATGGCGATAACGCCGGATGTGGTAATCGCAGAAGAAAATATATTTCGCAGCGCTTCAGGTAGTCCTTGAAGCGCATTTGGCTCCATTAACACCCCAAAGCCAGCGCCAAATGAAGTGGCCATAATCAGTGTTTTGCGTCTGTCGATAGGTTCACTTGCCAGAATTTTAATACCGGCCACCGCAATAGTGGCAAACATCACTAAAGTCGCGCCGCCCAAAACAGGTTTAGGAATTGATTGCAATACACCTCCAATTACCGGAAACAAACCTAACAACACCAAAATACCGGCGATATAAAACCCGACGTGTCGACTCGCCACTCCGGTTAGTTGGATTACCGCATTGTTTTGCCCAAAAGTGGTATTTGGAAAGGTATTGAACACCGATGCCAATGCAGAATTAACCCCATCGGCCAGAATACCGCCTTTAATGCGCTTTAAGTATTGTTCACCTTTGATGGGCAAACCACAAAACAAGCTGTTAGCCGTCAAGTCACCAGAGCTTTCCAGCGCCGTCATCAGATAAATCAGCGCAACGGGTAAAAACACCTCCCAATCAAAATTTAAACCGTATTTGAAAGGCACGGGTATGCTAAACAAAGGTTGTTCACCAATATGTTCCACCGAAACGATACCTAACCAGTAGGCCAGCAATGTTCCTAATCCCATACCAACCATGATGGCTGATAACCTAACCCATGGGTTTGACGAGACATTGAGTACAATGATAGTCACCAGCACAAAAATTCCAATATATAAATTTTGCGTATCGCCAAAAGTGTCACTACCAAAACCACCTGCAAGGTCTGTCATGCCGACTTTAATTAAACTAAAGCCAATGGTTGTGATCACAATACCGGTGGTGAGAGGGGTAACAATACGCCTCACTTTGGTAATAAATTGACTAATAACAACTTCGATAAAGGCTCCGAGCAAACACACCCCAAAAATAGTCGATAATACCTCCTCGTTGCTTCCCCCTTTGGCTTTGATTGCAAAGCCGGCTACTAAAATGGCACTAACAAAGGAAAAGCTTGTACCTTGTACAGCAATCAAGCCACTACCAATAGGGCCTATAGTTTTAGCTTGGATAAAGGTAGCCACTCCTGATACAAATAACGCCATACTCAATAAATATGGCAACTCAGCCTGCAACCCTAGAGTTCCACCTATTATTAAGGTTGGCGTGATGATCCCCACAAAACAGGCCAGAATATGCTGGGTTGCAGCGGTGATACTTTGCTTTTTAGAGGGAATATCGTTAAGCCCATAGAGCAGTTCAGAATTGGATTTCATTAATTTGCCTTAGGTCTGCCCGTAAATGAGAGTTAGAACTCGATGTCATTGAGTTTGATTTGTCATAGCCAAAACGAATGGGGTTGCGATGCAAGAAAATGACCAAAAGGTCAAGTTTTAAGGATTGTTAATTTTAAAGGCCTAGCAGCCAGATTAGGCTAATTGGACTTATCCCAAGCATAAATGATTGCACTAAAATGATGCGCTATAAGCTGGAATAAAAATGCACTTGCTAATTTGATAGTCGGGGGGAAGTGTTGAATTTCGCCGCAAAACCAATTCCTAATAATGCAAAACGAGTAGTTTCAGGTATAGCTATGACTGGCGTATCTGTGTTCGTTAAGGGCAACTAGCCCAGTGGTAAGAATAGATATGCGTCTTTGAATATTACCGCGCCAACACTAAGTGACTTTATGCTTTGATCTTAGCGAGTTGGGCTGACCAGATCGAGTAAGTCGCCGTTTATCACTTGGGCAGGATCATCATTACTCAATTCAGCGGTCAAACTGTCTAATTGCACGACTTTATATACACCTTGGTTAACCGCAGTCAATGCCGCATGACTCAATCCATTTGCGCTAACAGGTAAGCGTTTTTTATAGAGTAGGAATTTATCGCCTAACTTTAGTCCATTGTCTAAGCCCATATTGATGATCAATTTATGGTTATTTGTTCCTACAATTTGCGCAAAGCTCTGCTCACACTGAAGTTTATTAGCAACATCCGACACCGCGCCATTGACAGTGTTAAGTACTGTACGGCCATAGTCACTGCGCCAAAACAAACTGTTATTGGTATCTACATTGTAGTCATCACTGTACTCCCAATCCGCTTCACTATGGTAAGACTCTTGGAATATAATCGTATGCCGATAAACATCCAGTACATATACTTGAATCGTGAAATTGCGTCTTAAAGATACATCGTCTGAAAGCAATTCTTCTTTGACTTGTTCAAATAAACTGATATCGCGAATAAACCCAAACATGACAAACTGCCGTCCATATTCTTTGGACATATAAATGGCTTTGTTGGTTAATTCGTTAAGATGGATTTGGTCATAGGAGTTAACCCCAGTGAACGCCTTGTCAATCAGTCGTACCTTAGGACTGGTTTGTTCAGCACGCAATTGTTGCTCAATGCGTTTACTTATTTGCTTACCGATATCAAAAATACCACCATGGCTAGCTTGCTGGGGTTTTAACACTTGAAACTGGGTAAGCAACACCGAGCGGTTGTATCCATCATGGGGACAATTGAACATAGGTGAGAATTCGACTCTGACGATAACATTAAATACATCTTCATTCACAGATTCACTAAGCACTTCTACTCGCTGAATTTGGCCTTGGGTGGTAATCACCGATTTACTGCTCACTAGTAGTCCATCTAACACCACATCTTCTGCAGAAACAAAACTGCCGTTTTTAAAAGATGCGTCTGCAACTGCATTTTTGATAGCTGTCACTCTTACGTCGCTAACGTCAGCACCGTCTAATTTGACCGTCGCCTCACCTTGTTGCCAAACAGCAAAGGCCCTAGGACAGAGCAGCAAAAGCACCAACAAGGTTGTGCAATTCAACATTTTCATCATAGTTACATTCATTTTTCAGTTAATTGAAAATGCCAAATAATTTATTGATTACTGACTCTTCTTGATTGGAGTGCAATTCGCCTTTGCCACTGTACTCAATGCGTGAATTCCCCACTTTAGAGGAAATAATAGTATTTGAAGCATCAATATCGGCGGTTCGTATTTCACCGGAAAATCTGACGTATTCTTGCCCAGTGTTCAGCGTAATCCACTTCTCGCCGGCAACCACAAGATTATTATTGGGTAAGACTTCTTTTACATATACGGTAATATCACCTTTCAAAGAATTAGATTGATTGGCTTCTGATGATGTATCGAACTCATTTTCTTCATTGTGTTCTATATTTAAGTCTGTTTCATCAATCTGGATAGGTCCAGCAGTAACATTCACAGGTCCTAACTCAAATCGACTACTTTTATCCCTTTGAAAATCGATGGATTTTTTTGACGTAGTTGACTCACTTAGTCGAACTAAAATCATGTCACCCACTTGGTATTTGCGGTGCAACTGATACAGGCTAGCGTCATCGTCTAGTTGAAAAAGTGATCCTGTGGGGACTGCTATAGATTCGACCCCTTCCATGCGGATAGGTCTGTAACTGGGATCATTGGGCATGATCTCTTTGTCTTTTTGACTAATGGCTCTTTGACTAACTTTTGGATTGGTTGGCAGGTTTTCGACAACTTCTTCTTCTACGCTAGGTGTTTGTGAACATGAGCAAACAACAAAACAGAAAAAAGAGATAAAGTGATACTTTTTCATACTCAAATATAACCTCAATTGCTATCTAAAGATAACAACATATTTATGATTAGAATTGCCTCTCACATGCCAAATTCTGAGGTTATTTTACCGAAAAAATAAATCACTTTAGTACCTTTACTAAAACTTTACACTAGCGCTTTTAATGTAAATAGAATTTCAGCCAAGTTGTTTAAGTATATGATACTTGGCTAAATTTTTGGCACGATTTTAGCCTATCAGCATCTACACAACTCCATCCAAAATGCGTAAATTAAGAGTAGTCATTACCCATGAATGTCATAGATACATTACAAAATAACTTAGGTTTAGGCACCGCCGTTGAAACACCTTCTGCAAGTGAATCCTCAGCAAGCTCAGAAGGAATCAATCAGGTGTTTGGTGGTTTAATGTCACTGATGCAGCAAAACGACAGTGATAACTCCACTGAAGAAAACGCCAACATGGATTCAGCAATTGACAGCATTCAGAAAAGTCTTTTTTCAGCTATTGGGTTAGATCAATTTACTGAAGACTCTTTATCTCAACTGACGTCACTAGATTCAATTGCGAACCTACAAACCTCTTTATTGAGTAGTCTCAGTGCCAACCTTTTCAGTAGTGCGACTGCCGCTATTTCTGCCGAGCCGGAAGTAAGCACCACTGAGTTAAGCGCGTTAAATTCTGACACTACCTTGTTGGGTTCAATTCAAGATATTTCAAATTATGTAATAGGTGAAGATGGCTTAGGCATGGATGATTTTTTTGACACTATTAACATTCTAAATCACATTCCTATTGTCTCTGATATTTACCAAAATACATCCCATACCAGTGTGGATCCGGTATCTGAATTATTGGGTGGATTTGTTTATGGGGGGCCCATAGGGGTGGCGTTTGCCGCTGCCGATATGGCGATTGAATCATTCTCCGGCAAATCCATCTATAACAATGTAACAGACTACATGTTTGAAGATGCCGACAAGGAAACGATAGAATCAACGGTTTCTCAGGTGACCAATACAATTGAACAAGCGAATAAAGCGTATAGCTTTGTTTCTAGAAACTATTAGTAGGTAATAGGCCAAAAACACATGAAATTAAGTGGCAAAATCACGCCCACTTAAGGATAAAAAGCGATGAGCATGGGCAATTTATTGCCTGTCTAACAGCATTAAGATGGATCTGTGTGCAAGGGTTTAGCATTCAATCACAGCGAATTCGATTCACCGCTTGTTGCCATAAAGAATAAGCATGGTCCCTTTCTTGTTTAGAGAACCTTGGCGTAAATGTGTGTTCGCATCGCCACTGTGCACTCAGTTCATCTAAAGATTTGTAGATACCCGCTTGTAATCCGGCCAAATAGGCTGCTCCTAAAGCAGTGGTTTCAGTAATTTCAGGTCTATCCACCTCTGCTCCTAAGATGTCAGCTAAAAAACCCATCAACCAATCATTCTTAACCATTCCGCCGTCAACTCGAAGGTTGGTTGCACGGGCACCATCACTTTCCATGGCTTTTTGCAGATCTTTTGATTGATAACACACTGACTGTAAACCTGCTGCGACTATTTCATTAATACCTGTATCACGGGTTAAACCTAAAATAGCTCCGCGCGCATCAGGGTCCCAATAAGGCGCACCCAAGCCAGTAAACGCCGGCACCAAAAATACACTATTGTTCGGACTGGCCATCTTCGCCAGCGATTCAGTTTCAGACGCCTCTTTGATTAGTTGCAAGCCATCGCGCAACCACTGAATCGTAGCGCCAGCCATGAAGATACTGCCTTCTAAAGCGTAAGTTGTTTCACCGTTTAACCGATAAGCGACCGTTGTTAATAGTTGATTATGAGATTTAAGCGGTGTTAAACCGGTATTCAACACCATGAAACAACCAGTGCCATAGGTTGTTTTTGCCATGCCCTTTTTAAAACAAGTTTGTCCAAACAGCGCTGCCTGTTGATCCCCTGCAACTCCTTGAATAGGGATAGCTTTGCCCAGCAATGTAGGATTCGTTTTACCAAACTCGTCAGCGCTGTCTAATACTGTTGGCAAGATTGATTGCGGGATATCGAATGTTTTTAAAAGTTGTGGATCCCATTGTTGCTTATGAATATCGAACAACATAGTGCGAGAGGCATTGGTTGCGTCTGTGTAGTGGCAGCGTCCTTTGGTCAACCGCCAAATTAAGAATGTATCAACGGTGCCAAAAGCAAGTAAACCAGATTCAGCTTTTTCGCGCGCTCCTTCTACATTGTCCAATATCCATTTAATTTTAGTTGCGCAGAAATAAGGGTCTAATAATAATCCCGTAGTGTCGGTGATATGCTCTACTAGCTGGGAATCTTCACTGAACTGCTTGCAGATCGAGGAAGTTCGCCGGTCTTGCCACACTATTGCAGGATACAGGGTTTTTCCGGTTTTTTTATCCCACACTATTGTCGTTTCTCGTTGATTGGTTATACCAATAGAAACGACTTGAGAAACGTCAATCTGTGCTTCAACAATAACGTCTTTACAGGTTTTCAGGACGCTTTGCCAAATTTCTTCAGGATCATGCTCTACCCATCCATCATCAGGATAGGATTGACTAAACTCCTGTTGCGCAATAAAGCAAGGTTTGCCATCCAATGAAAATAAAATCGCCCTTGAACTGGTAGTTCCCTGATCGATAGCCAGAATATAGTTTTGCACCGCGATTCTCCTTGGCAAAAATGGACATCGAAAAAGTACCCGATGAATGACAAACCTCTAATTTGTGCAGTCCATTAATTTTAGCGTTATAAAGTGCTTTAGCAACTTCATTGTATGCCATTTCAAAATTCAAATTGGTTGATTTGGCATACATGCCAGCACGCCAATGAAAGTAACTGCTACTCTACTCAGCTTAACGTGAATTAAATATATTATACGAAATGGACATAGCCAGATGGTACGCATTGCTACTTAAAGCGCTAAGTTTCAGGTAGACTCCATCCACAAAATTGTTTACATAACAACGGTTTCCGATAACTAGGGCGATCATCTACAGCTCCATTTGCCTATTTTCAGCCGTACTAATGAACACCAATTTAGCGCAATCTTGCCAAGTTACGGTGATGTACTCAATCCAGATAAATCGATAAAAGAAGCAATAAAAAGTCAGCAATTAACCATAGACATAGCTCAACGACCCGCTCTGCAAATTAAACAGGGTCTCTAGTCGAATGTCGCCAGTTTGCATAGTTCCTTAACCTCAGTACATTCTTTAACAGGTGATTTAAAGTGAGTAGTAAAACACTGTATGACAAAATTTGGGATAGCCACGTCGTTAAGCAAAATGAGGATGATACTTGCCTAATTTACATCGATCGCCATCTTGTTCAAGAAGTTAGCACGCCAGTTTCTTTTGCATCATTAAAGCAACGAGGTGCTAAATTACGCCAACCAGCAAAAGCATTGGCGATGGTAGATCACGTTTTACCAACCACAATACCCAGCAGCAACAACAGACAGCACATAGCAGATCCACAAGCAAAAGCGATGTTAATTGCGTTGGAAAATAACGTCGAAGATACAGGAATGCCCTACATTTCAGTAAACGATAAGCGTCAGGGGATTTTGCATATCGTGGGTCCAGAACAAGGCTTTACATTGCCTGGCACTACTTTGGTATGCGGTGACTCTCATACCGCAACTCATGGTGCATTTGGTAGCCTAGCATTTGGAATAGGCGCAAGTGAATGTGAAAAAGTGTTCGCTACTCAATGCCTAAACCAAGTGAAAGCAAAGACCATGCGTATTACCTTCAGCGGTGAATTACCATTGCATGTTACCGCTAAGGATATGGCGCTTGCGACTATCGCTAAGTTAGGAGTTTCCGGTGGAACAGGTTATGCCATTGAATACGCTGGTGATGTGATCCGAAAAATGAGCATGGAAGCGCGCATGACGCTTTGCAATATGACAATCGAAGCCGGCGCACGTGTTGGTATGGTCGCACCTGATGAAGTGACTTTTAACTATTTGCAAAATCGTCCTATGGCCCCCAAAGGCGACCTGTGGGATCAAGCAGTTAACTATTGGCTCACCTTACCCAGTGATAGCGATGCAATATTCGACGCTGAAATTGAGATCGACATTGATAACCTTGAACCTTATGTCAGTTGGGGGACCAGCCCTGAACACACCATCTCAATTAGCCATAAAATTCCACAACTTGCTGATGCTAAAGACGACTCCACTGAGGCAAGTTGGAGAAAAGCCCTAGATTATATGGATATCAAAGCCAATGCTGAAATTAAAGGATTGAAGATAAACAAAGTCTTTATTGGTTCTTGTACTAATAGTCGGATTGAAGACTTGCGCGCAGCGGCCAAGGTTATCATCGGAAAAAGTGTTGCCGAAAATGTGTTGGCAATTGTAGTCCCAGGCTCAGGTGAAGTAAAAGCTCACGCGGAAGCTGAAGGCCTCGACCAAATTTTCATGGGCGCAGGTTTTGAATGGAGAGCTGCAGGCTGTTCCATGTGCGTGGCGATGAACAATGACCGACTAAAGCCGGGCGAGCGATGCGCTTCAACCTCAAATAGAAATTTTGAAGGACGCCAAGGCGTCGGCGGACGTACCCATTTAATGAGCCCAGCCATGGCAGCAGCCGCGGCAATTACGGGTGAAATAACAGACGTCCGTGAACTTATTTAATAGCATAGTAGAACTCAAATATGACAGGCTTTAAACAAATATCGGGAATCGCTGCGGCGTTGCCTGAAGACAACATAGACACTGACGTTATTTACCCCGGACGCTTCTTAACTCGTCTGAGCAAACAAGGGATGCATGAATGTTTATTTTATGATCGAAGATTTGATAGTCAGGGCCAACCAAAAGCCGACTTCGTATTAAATCAGCAACAATTTTCTAAAACAAAGATTCTCATTGCCGGCAATAATTTTGGTTGTGGCTCAAGCAGAGAAACCGCTGTTTGGGCGCTTACAGACTATGGAATAAAGTGCGTTATCGCACAAAGTTTCGGTGAGATTTTTTATTCGAATTGTTTTAACAATATGTTATTACCCATAGTGTTATCAGAATCACAGATTAAAATATTGTTAGATAACGCAGCCCAAGCAAAACCTATCACTATCGACCTTGCGACCCAGAGCATCGAAGTTGAGGGGAAGAGTAACATAACCTTTGAAATCGGAGCTGCACATAAGCAAATGTTGATCTCAGGTTTAGATGAAATATCCAGACAACTGACAATGGACATAGACGATATAAGCGCATTCGAGAATAAACAAAGCCAAACGCAACCTTGGTTATGGAACTAAGGATTTTGCTTAACTGAAATCCATAATTGCGCCGCTTTTCAATGCGGCTTAATAGTATGCACATTGGATAAATTGAGCTAAAAGTATCTAACGTTATAAAAGGTGAACGCTGTGAACAAAAATATAAATTTAACCGCTGAAGATGGCCATAAATTTACCGCCTATCTTGCCGAGCCTGAAAATCCGAAAGCGGGTTTGGTGATCATTCAGGAAATTTTCGGCATCACTGAACATCTAAAATCGGTAGCACGGGAATTTGCTGAATTGGGCTATAAAACCATAGTGCCTTCATTGTTTGACAGACTAGAGCCAGGCATTGTTCTCGATTATGCTAATGTCGAAAAAGGTGTCGAGCTGATGGGCAAATCCAAACAACAAGATATGCTAATTGATATTAAGTCTGCGATGGAAGCCGTTAAAGTAGATGGTAAAATTGCGGTGCTAGGATATTGCATGGGAGGTACTTTGGCGTACGTAAGTGCTAACGAATTATCACCAACCTGCGCGGTGAGTTATTACGGAACGGCCATTACAGATCATTTAAGCAAGCAACCTAGCTGTCCTATGCTGTTTCATTTTGGGGAAGTTGACCCTTATGTTTGCCAACAAGATATTGAATTGATTCGTGCAGCTAATCCACAACAACCTATTTATGTTTATGCCGAAGCCAATCATGGATTTTCCTGTGTTGACCGCGCTAGTTATCATCAAAAAAGTGCGGAGTTAGCATTTACCAGAACGGTCGACTTTTTGTCTAAGAACCTCGCGTAGTTAAACCCAAGTAGTGATTAAGCTCAATAAGTCGCATTGAATACAGTCGTGAAGAGCATGTATTCAATGCTTGCTGTTAGGTTCATTTAGGTATTTTTGCAACCCGTCCAATCAATATGCTGGCGCAGTTTCAATAAACGTTGGTCTCTTGCTGATTGATAGTTTTCGATTTCGTTTACCGGTATTCGTTTAGCCATAACATCATGGGCCTGTGAGACTAAGTCACTATTCGGTGGATAATCTGTTTTAAGACTACCTTGCACACGTTTTAGCGCGTCTTGGAGTACATCAAAGTAACCTTCTAAACCCTTAGTCGCGTTAAGATGCCCCACTTCAAAAGGTCCCATAAGTGCCCAGCGTAAAGCCAGACCTTTAGTTAACACTTTATCGATATCTTCAACTGAACAGTATCCTTCACCAACCAAATGCATAGCTTCACCAAGTAAGGCCCACTGCAGTCGATTAAGCACAAAACCATCGATTTCTTTGTTTAATACAATCGGCGATTGGCCCAATTGCTCCATCATAGACTTAGCTTGCTGGACAACTTCAGGACTGGTCCAAGGCGATGCGCATAACTCCACCAAGGGAATAATATGTGGAGGGTTAACAGGATGAACAATAAGGCAGCGTTGCGGATAACTTACCGATGCTAAAAATTCAGAGGCCGGAATCGCTGATGTGGAGCTAGCTAATAGGCATTTTTCCGGAGCCAAATCCCCCAACGCATTAAACACTTGCACCTTCACGTTAACGTTTTCAGCCGTACTTTCTTGTACATAATCGGCATCTTCAACCGCCAACGCCATAGTTTCAGCAAGGTGCACATTAGCAAAAGCCTTTTGCACATCAAAATCTGGATCCACTGTGGTTAAGTCTTCTAGTGCTTTGCGTATAAGCGAATAGGCTTTTGCTAAAGATTCTGGATCTTTATCCCATAAACGAACTTGATAACCTGCCCGTGCAAAAGTAACAGCCCATGAACGACCAACATTACCTAGTCCAATACATGCGAATTTCATAACGATCCTTATAAAAAGAGTGCCTGTGGTAAGTGACAAAAATTGACACTAATAATCTAACAACGAATGCATTTTTGTTGGATGCCTGATTTTAAGAATCGTTGAAAATGCGAGCGTCACTATAAGGCATTCACCAACTATTTACATCTAGGTTTTATATAATCTTCTTTTTTTTCTGAGACTTATACCGAAGTTAGCATTCACTTCCTCTAGTTATTTGAGACTGAAAATTGGTATTTAGCTGCATCAGTAAATGGCTAAAAGTGAGGGGTTGTCACATAATCAAATATCGATTTATAGCGATAAAAAAAGGGTCAGATTTAAATTCAATCTGACCCTTTTAGACTATTTAAAGAGTGTTTTACCAAGCTTAATTAAACAAACCTTTAAGTTTATCTTTGGCTTTCTCGGTAAGTTTGTCTTTCTCTTCATCAAGTTTTTCTTGCGCTAGTTTTTTGGCTTCTTCTGCTAACTTATTCTTTGCTTCAGATTTCGCTTTAGCAATGATGTTATCAAGCATTGCATTTACTATCGCAACACCAGCTTGGTCGGCAGGTATGCCATTGGGTTGACCAATAGGACCCGCGTTAAAGGTAGGTAAAGTAATCTCATAAGTTTTTTGCTCAATTTTAAAATCTCCCGTGGAGAGTTTTTCAAAATCGAGTTTTAAACGCACATTGCTAACCGTCACATTTTCCACAATTATTAACGGATTGGCACCTGGTTCAGTAGACGCTTGACCTTCTGATTTAGGTAGGTTGGCAGTCAAATTATTTTTAATGACCAGTAAATTTCCTTGGCCTTTTTCATCTACTTCGTACAGTACTTCTGGTGCGTTTATGCTTACAGTTTGAACGACATAAGGTTCACTTAGCACTTCGCCTAAATCTAAAGTAATGTTCTCAACACTAAACGCATCCTCATCACTAAAACCGTCTGGATTTTCAACATCTATATCGCTAATCGTCAAACGACCTTCGCCCAAGGCTAAATCGACTTTGAAAACCGATACCGGTGTGCCAAGATATTTGGAGCCTTGCTGTTCAATCTGAACACGTATAAAGTCCCCCGCACCACTTAACAAATACCAAGCGCCGCCTGCTATAAGCAGGATAATAATTGCAAAAACGATTAGTCCTTTTTTCATTAGTTTCTTCTCATGTATATTTGGTTACGGGTTATTCGCCCTCTAAACAACCACAATATCACCATTCAAATATGGATCAACTGTGAAAACGACTGAAAGCCAACGAAACGATAGCGATTCCTCCCAACAGATTACTTGCTAATTTTATCAACGCCACAGGCTTCCATCTAGCTCTATTGATTTTGCTTATTTTGAATATTATAGACAACGGCTTAGTTCTGCGCTGATATTACCAGTCGCCCCCTTGTAAACGTCTTCTTGCGCCACAATAATCCTAGTACCGATTCAATGACTAGATAATTAACATGATTCCGATTTCGATATTAGATTTGGCCACCATCGGCGAAGACAGAACCGTTTCTGACGCATTAAATATGGCTCGTACAACGGCGGTAGAAGCAGAAAAGCATAACTACAAACGATATTGGTTAGCAGAGCACCACGGAATGAAAAGTGTTGCCAGCTCGGCTACTGCAGTATTACTTGCCAATATTGGTGCAGCCACAAAATCAATTCGAATTGGAAGTGGCGGAGTTATGCTCCCTAACCATGCACCGTTAATCATTGCGGAACAATTTGGTACTTTGGCAGAGCTCTATGGCGATCGTATTGATTTAGGTTTAGGACGTGCGCCGGGAACCGACATGCAAACCCTTATGGCATTGCGACGCCAAGGTGGTTCTGGAGCTGATCAGTACCCACAAAATATTCGTGAGTTACAAAGCTATTTAGGTCCGCAAGCTCAACCTGTATTGGCAGTACCAGGCCAAGATACCAATATTCCTTTATGGTTGCTGGGATCCAGCTTATACAGTGCACAGCTAGCCGCAGAGTTTGGATTGCCTTACGCATTCGCCTCTCATTTTGCTCCTGATCAGTTAATTCAAGCTTTAGAGAGCTACCGAGGTAACTTCAAAGCAACCACTGACAACCCTAAACCCTATGCAATGGCAGGGGTAATGGCTGTGCTGGCGGATACAGAAGAAGAAGCAACTTATTTATATACTTCGGTCCAACAAAAATTTCTGCAGATGCGTACAAGTGCCAACACTCCGTTCCCTAAACCTGTAGACAAAATTCATTGGAGTATTGCTGACATGTACAATGTCGAGCACGTTCTACAATACGCATTAGTTGGAACAAAAGAATCGATAAAAGCAAAGTTGACTGACTTTATTGAAAAAACAGGCATCGACGAATTGATAGTGTCATTTCCGATTCATGATTCCGACGCTCGGTTAAAAAGCCTTAGGTTAATGGCAGAATTGCGAGATAGTATGTAAAGCAAGCAGAAAACGCCAACCGCAAATAATTGGAGATATCTTTGCAAAGTATTGTCGACGAAATTGCCGAACAAATGATGGCCATTGAAGATAAAGGTAAAGTCGCCAGCTACATTCCTCAATTAGCTAAAGTCGACCCTAATCAATTTGCCATCAGCGTGGCCTTAACCAACGGTGAAATTTACCGAGCAGGCTGCGCCGATACTTTATTTTCGATTCAAAGCGTATCCAAAGTTTTCACCTTAACACTGGCACTAGGTAAGTTAGGGGATAATATTTGGCATAGAGTGGGTAGAGAACCCTCAGGTGATCCCTTTAATTCAATCGTACAACTTGAACATGAACACGGTAAACCCCGAAACCCTTTTATCAATGCCGGTGCAATCACTATTGCAGATCTGATTATGCAAGGCCATGAACCTAAGGAAGTGTTAGCCGAAATTTTACATTTTATGCGCTATGTTGCAGATGATGACAGCATCGCTATTGATGAAAAAGTGGCAAAATCTGAATTAGAAACAGGAGCCAGAAATGCATCTCTGGCCTATTTCATGGCTTCATTTGGGCACTTTGAAAACCCTGTTGAACAAGTGCTAGGCACCTATTTCCATCACTGTTCAATTGCTATGAACACCACTCAGCTGGCAAAATCCGGCTTATTTTTAGCCAACAATGGCATTAATCCAATAACCGGCTACACGGTGGTTTCTGCACAACGAGCCAAACGTATCAACGCTTTGATGCTGATGTGCGGCCATTATGATGGCTCAGGTGAATTTGCTTTTCGAGTCGGACTACCAGGCAAGAGTGGTGTAGGCGGCGGTATTCTTGCTGTTGCCCCTGGAAATGCCTCGATTGCCGTTTGGTCACCCGGTCTCGATGATATCGGTAATAGTAAACTCGGTACCATGGCATTGGAACTGCTGGCCAATAAAACCGGCTGGTCTGTCTTTGGAAAATAACCACTGAGCTAAACAATAATGCTGCGAATCACTATTCGTGAGTCGTTGAAAAAACACTAAAAATCATCATTAAAATTGATGCAAGTCCTACTTTTCACTCAATCCTATTATTAATTACAATCATTAGAATATTAAATTACAAATAGCTCTTTGCGTAATCTTGCTTTTGAGATTTGCTTAAGTAAAATGCTCGCCACTATAATGTAAACAAGAATAATTTCTATTTACATTAATATATTCATTGTCTCGGAGCTTTTAATGAACCAGCCAAACACTTTGTGCTTAAGCATAATCGCAAGTGCTTTATTAATTACATTTGATTCGGTTGCAGACGATAACGCTGTAGACACCGAAATCGAGCAAATGCATATTTTTGGTAGTAAGAATCCCATTAACACGGTACCAGGTAGTGCTCACGTAATTAGCCAAATTGAAATCGATAAGTTTAAGTACACAGATATTATGCGGTCTTTAGCCACAGTCCCTGGAGTGTATGTTCAAGAAGAAGATGGTTATGGCCTACGTCCTAATTTAGGAATGCGTGGCACCGGCCAAAACCGTTCTGAAAAAATCACTATCATGGAAGACGGCATATTAGCTGCCCCCGCACCTTATGCATCTCCGGCGGCTTATTACTTCCCGACTTCCGGTCGTATGCAAAGTGTTGAAATATTAAAAGGTAGTTCTACGGTTAAATATGGCCCACGTACCACTGGTGGTGTAATCAATATGCTCTCTCGTGAAATTCCTGAGGCAGCTTTAGCCGGTAAAGTTGATATTGCCGCCGGTCAAGATGGCTTCGGTAAAATACATGCGTATGCAGGTGGTCAAGGTGAACGTGTTGATGCAGTAGGCGAAGTTTACCGTTACCAAGCGGACGGTTTCCGCGATATCAATGGTGTTGGCGGCGACACCGGTTTTGTAAAAAACGATGTTATGACAAAAATTCGTTTCAAATCCAACAAGTCGGCTAAGTATCAACAAATTTTTGAGCTAAAACTGAAATATGCAGATGAAGTATCAGATGAAACCTACATGGGATTAACTGACGAAGACTATGCAACTACACCATTTGTACGTTATTCAGCATCACAAAAAGATCAGATGAACACTGAGCACAAACAGATTCAGTTGAGTCACATGATTGAATTCAATCCAGATGCAGTATTAAGTACAACCGCTTACTTCAATGATTTTCACCGTAATTGGTACAAAGCGTATAGTATTGATGGTAAAAGTCTAAGCAGTGGTGGCATTCAAGCTGCCGCTGATTTTGATCAGGGTCTCAATACCGCACCAATTGAAGTTGGCGTCAAAGCTAACAATCGTGATTATTTATCACAAGGCATTCAGTCTGAACTCAATTATTACACTGAAAATCATGAGCTTGCGTTTGGCGTGCGCTACCATGAAGATGAGATGGATCGTTACCAGTGGGCTGACACATACCAATTAGATACAACCCAAATCATGACTCGTATTTCTAGTGGCGTACCAGGAACAGATTCAAACCGTATTGACAGTGCTGAAGCGTAGGCAATATTTATACAAGACCGTATCACTTTAGGTGATTTTGCAATAACCGCTGGTCTTCGCTTTGAAGATGTCACCACTAAACGCTTAGATTGGGGAAAAACTAATCCGGGTCGCAGCGGGATGGCTGATACAGATATAGAAAACAGCTTTAGCTCGATATTGCCTTCTTTATCGGCAACTTATCAAGTAACCCCCTCTCTGATTGCATTGGCGGGCATGCAAAAAGGGTTTTCACCCGCGGCACCTGGAAATGCCGATGGTCAAGAAGAAGAAAGTTGGAACTACGAAGCGGGTTTTCGTTACAACCAAAATGCATTTAACTCTGAGGCGATTGTATTTATTGGAGATTACAGCAACATGCACGGTAACTGCACTGCAGCTCAGGGTTGTGACGATGACAACATAGGTAGCCAGTACAATGCCGGGGAAGTTGAAGTTAGTGGTTTAGAGTTGAGTTTAGGTTATGAGTTTAACCAAAATAACAGTATAAGCTTCCCGGTAAGACTAGCTTATACCTACACCAGTGCAGAGTTTGGTTCAGACTTCTCATCAGACTTTGAAAGTTGGGATGACGTTCAAAAGGGTGACTCGTTAACCTACTTACCTGATGATCAGTTATATCTTTCTGTTGGTGTACTAGCCGATTCTTGGCAAGTAACACTAGCGGGTCGCTACACGTCAAAAATGCGTACTAAAGCAGGACAAGGTGCTATTCCTGCAAATGAGTTAATTGACGCTAGAACTATTATTGATTTATCGGCTCGTTACTTTATTAATGATGCATCTGAACTTTACTTAACCGTGGATAACCTACTCGACGAAACGTACATAACCACACGAGTGCATGGCTCTGTATTTGCAGGCAAACCACAATCAGCAACCCTTGGTTATACTTATACCTTCTAATTTCGTTGTAAGTTATGCATTGTAAGGGCTAACATGGTTAGCCCTTTTTTTGTTGATTAAATTCTATTAAGCGTGTTTTCCGTTTTCTGTTATGTTCGACTTTGTTATTATCTCCTACTACATTCAACCTATTATAAATTATTAAAAAATGAAGGCGGAGTGCGATCACTGTGCTCTTTTTCAAAAAACCTAAACTGAGATATTCACAGCAATGATCATCTTTTTTATTTGTATTTCTATATTGCTCCTCGGCTACAAACTCTATAGCCCATTTGTTGAAAAACAGGCCGGCATAGATCCCAATATTGCCACTCCGCAAACGCGTTTTAGCGAAGGGGTCGACTATGTTCCTGTTCACCCTGTTCGGGCGTTTTTAATTCAGTTTTTGAATATTGCCGGTGTAGGTCCAATTTTTGGCCCCATCCTTGGTGCGCTATACGGTCCAGTCGCACTGGTTTGGATTGTGTTAGGTAATGTTTTAGGTGGTGCCGTTCACGACTATTTCTCTGGAGTGATGAGCATAAAGGAAGATGGCAAAAGCTTACCGGAAATCGCGGGGCACTACTTCAACATAGTATTTAAAGGTTTAATGCTTATTTTCACCGCTATGTTACTGTTTTTTGTTGGCGTGGTTTTTATCATGAGCCCAGCAGGTTTATTGAGTAACCTAGACGCTTTCCAAGATACCTTTTTGGCCAATAATACCTTTTGGGTACTAGTAATCCTAGGCTATTACTTTCTCGCCACACTTTTGCCTATTGATAAGATCATTACCAAGTTTTACCCCATATTTGGATTATTAATGATCGTTATGACGTCTACGATTGCCATTGCGTTGTTAATCGATGCTCCCCATCTACCTATCGCTGGCGACTTCTTAGCTTATTTTGAAGCTGACCATGCTCACGACTTTTTAGCCCCTAACCCCGAAGGTTTGCCCACTTGGCCATTATTGTTTGTGACTATAACTTGTGGTGCTATCAGTGGCTTTCACTCGACACAAGCACCCATTATGGCCCGCTGTTTAACCAATGAAAAATACGTAAGACCTGTCTATTACGGCGCTATGATGTGTGAAGGCATTGTTGCTTGTGTATGGGCGTTAGCAGGTATTGCCGCTTTCCCGGAAGGCTATGCGGGTCTCAAAGCTATGCTGGATGCGGGTGGTCCAGGATTGGTGGTTAACCACATTGCAAATAGCTACTTAGGCGTATTTGGCGGTATTATGGCCATTGTTGCAGTGGCGGTGTTCCCGATTACATCGGGTGATACAGCGTTTCGCTCGTTGCGCCTAACCATTGTTGATGCGTTTAATATTCCTCAGAGCATTCGCAATCGTCTGTTACTTGCTGTGCCTATTTTGGCTATTGCTTACTTTATGACGAAACTCGATTTCACCGTAATTTGGCGTTATTTTGCGTTCTCAAATATGTTGTTGTCTACCAGCGTGTTGTGGCTGGCCACGAAATATTTGTTCGACAGAGGCACATTTCATTGGATCGCCAGTATTCCTGCTGTGATCACCACTGGAGTCACTATTTCTTACATCATGACAGCCGCAATTGGGTTTAATTTGTCTGCTGATTTGGGACGCCCAATAGGCGCTGGAGTGGTGCTAGTTGGCTTTATTTTATTGGTGTTTATGCACAATAAATACAAAGCTGTTAAAGGATAACTAAACAATAAAACGATATTGCCGGCAAATTTAGAATAAAGTAGGAGGAGATGGAACTCGTCACTGTTACCGTAAAAGAGATAAAAGAGTTTTATTCGTTAGTTTCAACTTAACCTAGCTCCATATACTCTGAAGGGATTTAAATTGCACACAAACAAGCTTTATTCTGATGTCGAGGCCAACGGATGGATCCCATGGGCAGCACTTTGTCCAATTATTGGTGCAGTATTTGTGATTGGCTCAGTATTGCCTTTCCACCTACTTCTTACCAGCTTGGGCTTTATGACCGATGAAGGTGACTTCGCTGGCACATATGGACTGTTACTTTTTCTACTTTTACCCTTCGCCCTTATGATCGCGATTGTTAGCCTGTGGACGTGTTATGTTGAGAAACGTCCGCTAGTTAGTATTGGCTTATCTATCCAAGAGGCAACCACTACCTTCCCTCGATACCTATTTTTTGGGATTGCCATGAGCGGCACAATCGTTTTTTTAATCGCGCTGGCAGGCGGTTATCAGTTAGATGCGATTTTCCCGGCGTGGTCTTCAACATCCGAACTAGGGATGATATTCCTATTGCTGATTGGCTTTTGTATACAATCAAGTGCTGAAGAGCTGTTATTTAGGGGCTGGTTACTCTCTGCTATTACCCGCAAGTCTAACCTTCTGATCGGCATTACATTGTCATCATTGCTATTTACCTTACTGCACTTTGATTCAAGTGTTGCTTGGTATGTCGCGGTGGGCTCCTTCCTGTTTTCCGTATTTGCCTGCTCATTGGTCCTCTATACAAACAATATATGGTCGGCAATGGGTTGGCATGCTGGTTGGAATTGGTTTTTCGGATGTGGTTTTGAGATCCCAATTACAGGCGTAGATGTGGATGCTGCAGCGTTAATTATTCGCTTAATTCCAACCTCTGAAGTGTGGTTAAATGGTGGCGCTGGCGGGCCTGAAAACGGCATTATTAACCTTATAATATTAGCCATTGGAATAGGTGTTTTTCAATGGCTGAGATTACGCCGAGCTAAAACCTAAAAAACCTCAATAAAGAGGTTTTTAGGTTAACGTCACAAACTAGTTGTTACATGTGACCTTCATTTTCAAAACGTTCGTGCCAGCTAAGGGCTTCGCTTAGTAAATGCGGAGTATGCATGCCTCTGCCTGAATGTAATGCTCTTTCATAATAATCTTGCAGCGCAGGACGATAACTAGGATCAGCACAATTGTTGATTATCTCTCTGGCCCGTTGACGCGGCGATAGCCCACGTAAATCTGCTAAACCGTGCTCTGTCACTATTACTTTCACATCATGTTCAGTGTGATCCACATGAGATACCATAGGCACGATAGATGAAATAGCACCATCTTTTGCAATAGATGGAGACACGAAAATAGATAGATAACCGTTACGAGCAAAATCTCCGGAGCCACCGATACCGTTCATCATTCGAGTGCCCATGATGTGGGTAGAATTCACGTTACCGTAAATATCCGCTTCGATCATGCCGTTCATTGCAATTATACCTAAACGTCGCGCCAATTCTGGATTGTTACTGATATCCTGTTGACGCAGAATAATTTTGTCGTGGTACAAATCGATATTGTCATCAAACTCTTTAAGGCCCTCTGGACTCAACGAGAATGCCGTTGCTGAGGCAACACTCAAAGTGCCGGATTTGAGCATTTTCAACATACCATCTTGAATCACTTCAGTGAATGCCGATAGGTTTTTAAACGGACCCGCATCTAAACCTTCTAAAACAGCATTAGGGATGTTTCCTACACCAGATTGAATAGGTAACAGTTCTTTTGGCAAACGACCTACTTCAATTTCCCGTTGGAAAAAATCAAGAATATGCTGAGCAATTTTCTGCGAAACCTCATCAGGTTGTTTAAACGGAGAATTTCGATCTTCCGCATGGGTTTCAACTACCGCAATCACTTTATCAGGAGGGCATTCAAAGTAGAACTCGCCAATACGGTCAGCAGGATCGGTAAGCATAATAGGTTTGCGGTTAGGCGGTAATGCCGTGCCATAATAAATATCATGCATGCCCTCAAGCTTAATATTTTGTTTGCTATTCACTTCCAGAATGATTTTATCGGCCTGTTCTATCCAGGTTTTATTGTTACCAATGGACGAGGATGGAATTAGCTTACCGTCTTCGCGTATTCCAGCAACTTCAATAAGGGCAATATTCATTTTGCCTAAAAAGCCAGACCAAGCATATTGTGACACTTCTGAAAGATGCAAATCGACATAGTCCATAGTGCCGTTGTTAATTCTATCGCGACAAATAGGATCACTTTGGAATGGCAGTCTCATTTCGATACCATCGACT
Source organism: Aliiglaciecola sp. 2_MG-2023 (assembly GCF_030548145.1). NCBI lineage: Bacteria > Pseudomonadati > Pseudomonadota > Gammaproteobacteria > Alteromonadales > Alteromonadaceae > Aliiglaciecola > Aliiglaciecola sp. 2_MG-2023. The sequence continues at coordinate 53,288 of NZ_JAUORY010000012.1, read as the reverse complement.
TCGGCTAAAACACCATCAAGCTCAGGAGCTGTCGATGCGCCTGTCCAAAGGCTAATACGGAATGGATCATTGCCCTCTGCATTTAAGCGTTTGATACGTTCGGCTAACGCCTTCGGTACTGCTTTTGGATAACCTGCCCCTGTAAACCCACTCATGCCGATATTAGCACCTGCGGGTATCAATTCAGCGGCTTGTTCTGCACTCATAACTCGCTCTTTAAGTGTCGGACAAAGAATTCTAGAAGTTGCTGACATTATTGCTTCTCTCTTGCAGTAAATTATATCGGTTAATGTGCATATCAGAATACCAATAAAACGCCTCAAATTAACTCGTCCGAGATTAAAACGGATCTACGACTTTAGTCTTACTGGACAAAAAAGATAAATAAAAACAACAACTTAATATAATTGAAATGAACAGAGCAATAGCCTAGTGAAGTTTATATACGAAAGTCGTTTTTATAAATTTGTTAATACTGTCACCACTTAAGTTAACCAAAAGTTAATGTGATGTTTGTAGTGATGATTAGGCTGGTGAGTTTGTTCATTGCCATCTAATATAGAATGATAAAAATTACGCTATTTAGGGAGACAATTAGTGCTAAAAACAGTGGTAGAAAAACCCTATATTAAGCAGTTTATGTTGCTTTTTTTATTTGCCGTGATTATTTGGGCGTTTTACGAATTAGCTGGGTTTGCGGTGTTAGGTGGTACACCGCAGATAGATCAGAATATTATTCTAGCATTTCGTGATGCTAATGACCTTTCAGACCCCATTGGTCCTAAGTGGGTAGAAGAGATGATGAGGGACATTACTGCCTTAGGTGGGGTAGCAGTGCTAACCAGTTTCACCTTGTTTGTCACTCTTTTCTTACTCATCGAAAATAAACCCAAAATTGCAGCGCTATTAGTGTTAACCATTGTTTCAGGAATGTTGGTTAGCTTTTCATTGAAGTTTGGCATTACTCGCCCTCGCCCAGATTTAGTCCCTCATGGCAGTTATGTGTATACCAGCAGTTTTCCTAGCGGGCATGCCATGCTATCAGCCTTAGTTTATTTTACCTTAGCCGGAATGCTGTCGTATTTGCCGGTGCGCAAACGGGTCAAAACCTACTTCTATGTGATCGCGATTATATTAACCTTATCAATTGGTGTGAGCCGAGTTTACCTAGGCGTGCATTGGCCTACTGATGTAGTCGCGGGTTGGTTGATGGGTGTTGGCTGGGCGCTGTTGACACTAGTGGTAACACGCTTTTTAAGAATGAAAGGACACTTATCATCGAATCAGTAATAGCTCGAACTGTGGATATAATACGAATGATTTTTAGCCAATAAACATAACCATGGGAGGATCAAAGTCCTCTCCATGGCTAACTAAGTCGACAACAATCAATAACTAGTGATCGTGCGCTTCTTCGGCGATACCCAACCATTCAATACTGGAAGCGGCAAAGCCTAGTTCAATATCACTCACAACTTCGATAGTTTCCAAATCAATTTGCAAAACGTGTTGAGCAATGGGGTCAGATACATACACATAGTTTCCATTTTGTGCCATTGTCATACTGAAATTGATGCCATCAGGCATATCGGCAATATCTTCATCCGAGATATCAAGGCTTTGCTCAAGCTCCCAATGGGTTTCGCCATCATGGTCGTGAGCACTAAGGATATTCAAATAACCTTGGCTGTCCAACACCAAAAACATATCCCCTTCATAGGAAAACCCGTAAGCAACCGGACTGGCATCGCTTTCTGGTTGCCATTCAAGGGCTTCCATTTCACTGTCTGCAGGGGCAATTTTAATTAAAATTGCCTCACCAGCATCGTGGCCTGAAGCGATACCGATAAAAGTATCATTCTCTTCATGACCATAAATAGTGCCGATTCTCAAACCGTCCAACACATCAATATTGGCAATTTTTTCAGCTTCGTATTCATCATCATGTGCGTGCGCGGCCAATATACCGTCACTGCATCCAAACACAGCGTAGCTTTCATTTATAGCGCTGCCATGCAAATCTGGACAAAGTACATCAAGCACCTGCTCTTGTTCATATTCATCATCATGCAAATGATACAAAGCAACTTGGTCAGGTAATATTTTAGCCGCCGAGGTACTTTCTGCGTCATCACGACGCACAGTTGCCAATAAATACTCTCCTTTAGGTTCAACTGCACCATGCATGTTTATATCATAGCTCAGAGTCGGCAGTAGGCTTGTCTCACCACTGATATCGGTATCCGTTGCAACCTGTATAGAAGCTGGTGTATTGGAGTCTGCATCGCCATCAAAGAAAATTGCCATCTGGCCATCATGATTAATAATATGGGTAGGTCGACTGCCAATGATTTGATAGTCACTCATCGCCGGACCTTGTTGGTAATCATGTAAATGCTCGCCATGATCCTCACGCCACATACCGCTATCGATAAAACCGACATAATCATCAGAACGACTAGCAATTACGGCATAACGATAGTCAGCAGAGGAAGTTAGAGTGCTCGACGAATAGGTTAATGAAAACGAATCTAACTCATCCCCATCATCTAAATCGTATATGGCAGCATTGCTATCAGAAGATAACACTGCCAATCGGCCCATTGATTCAATTAGGTATTCGTCATCACTGTGATCATGCTCATCTTCCGTTGAATCATCAACTTCTTCAATCGACTCTTTTTCAATAATGGTCGTTTCTGCATCACCGCAGCCGGTTAACAGTAGCGCGCTGATTGTCGCAGCGAGTAAAGAAAGTTTGCGTGTGGTTGTCATTGTTTATTCCTTATTGTGTGAAAAGTGATTATCGAATTAGAAATTGCCTCTTATGCCCACGGCGAAACTACGTCCTGGGCGAGGGGCGATATCTTTAATAAATGAGGTATGTACTCGCGCTTCGGTATCGGTCAAATTTGTGCCTTTCAGATACACAGTGACGTCTTGATTCGACACAGGTATATCGTAAGCAACACTTGCATCAACCATGGTGTAACCATCGGTAGTGGTTTCATCCGTTGAAACATGGTTTTGGCTTTGATAGCGGGTCACATCTAAGTGGGCAGTTAGGCTGTCATCGACGTAGGCGAATTGCGTGCCGTAACGAAGTGGTGAAGTACGGGGTAAATTGCCACCGTCTTTTAATCGCGCGCGAACAAAGTCAGAGAACACAGTGGCTTTAAACGTATCGGTTGCCTGCCATGCTATTTGCACTTCAAAACCATTTAAGACTACGTCATCGGTTTCAAATATATATACTGGTAACTCGTCAGTATGCTCTTCTTCTTCCGCATCATGATCGTGTTCTTCTTCATCATGGTCATGACTACTTTCAACATAAAGACCGGTATTGGTTTGATAATAGTAATTGTCTACTTGGTTATAAAAAGCATTGAATACGAATGCCACATCACCTTGAGTCTTACGCAGTGTCAAATCAATGTTATTGGCAGTTTCAAGGTCAATGGTTTCACCAGAGAGCCCAATTTCTTCATCGTCTAGCGCAAATAAAGCGCCCACTTCATAGCTATTGGTGCCTATATGTGCGCCAAAAGACAGCAGCTCTGCAGCTGAAGGTGCACGCTCTGAACGTGAAACAGAAAGGCCAATATTATAACCAGGGGTGAAGTCCCAAACTAAACCAGCAGACACACTAACTGGCGTAAACTTATGAGCAACATCGAAAACCCGTGTGGCGGTTTCTTCATCGCCATGATCGTGATCATGTTCATCTTCTTCTTCGTCGTGCCCGTGAGCTTCAAGAACAGGAAGTAAAACGTTATCGGCATCAATGGTGACACGCTCTATTCGAGCACCAAATTGTAATAACACATCTGCGAAGTGTTTTTCTTCCATAACAGCTAATGCAATGGTCTCAGACTTCGAAGGGGGAGTGAAAGCCTCTTCACCGACAGCTGAAACTTCGCTATTTTTATAATGAAAGCTGATACCACCATTCCAATCAACGAATGGGTTATGCATCACGTCTACTTTGAGCTCATGTGTATCATTTTCGAATAAGGTACCCACCTCGCCATTTTCTATCTCGGCATGCTCGTAGTCAGTAAATGCACCTCTAAGGTTAACTTTATTGATCCACTGTGATTGCACATTTAATTCGCCGAGCAATTGCACCCGTGTTTGTTCTAGATCGGCAAACACACTGACGTCACCATCATGTGAATGGCCGGGCACACCGTATTCACGGTTAAATTGCTCAACCGCAACGCCTACATAACCATCATCTAAGAGATAACTCGCGCCTAGAGTGAAACCATTTGATTTTTCAGCGCTGTTTTCCACAACATAATCACCACCCTCTTCTTCTTCATGATCATGTTCATCTTCTTCGATCTCAGCTTCTACAGGCACTTCGTAATCATTAGATTCATGCCAATAACCATCGGCGTAAAAACCAAACGACTCATACCCTGTGGTGAGATTAAAGCTCGCGAGCTTTTTATCATCAGCGGAATTGCTTTCAAGCAACCATTCACCTTGCGTGGAATTGTCAGTGGGAACACGTCCATCAACCACATTGACGACACCTCCAATTGCACCACTACCGTAAAATAAGGTGGCAGGTCCACGCAGGACTTCAATTTGTTGCGAAGTAGAAGCTTCAGTGGCCACTGAATGGTCAGGACCCACTCTGGATACATCACTTACGTCTAAACCATTTTGTGCAATTAGTACCCGAGGCCCACTCAAGCCTCGAATAATCGGGGTACTGGCAACATTACCGTGAAAGTTCGATTGAACACCTGGCAGTTTCTCTAAGGTATCACCTAAGGTGGAAGCTTGTTGACGACGCAATGTTTCACCTGAAAGCACGCTTATCGGAGAGGCTGATTCCATCACCGACATATGGATGGGAGTCGCAACTACGTCAATAACCTCAATAGGTGAACGAATTAAAGTTAACGCCAATTCTGTAACTTCATCTGCATTCAAAACGATGTCTTGATGAAGGTGAGCAAAACCGGAAGCTGAGATATGAAATTCATTAACTCCTGCTCTCAAATCGTTAATTACAAAATATCCGTCGCTATCGGTATGGGTTTTGGCGTTTGTTCCTTCAACCTTAACAAGGGCACCAGAAACGGCCTTCCCATCACTATTTTTAACCACCCCTTCGATAGATTGCGCCATGACGCTCGCAGGTATGAGCGCACTAACAAGTGCCACAATTCTCGATATTTTATACATCTCACTCTCCAATGTTATGTTATACTGTTTCAATCAATTCGGTTATGTTATAATGTATCAAAAGCAAAGGCAATCCTATAAATTGGAAAAAATATTAGTGCGGAAATTTGCATAGACAGACGCAAACGAGCGTATTTCAACTAAACCTGCCCTTGTGGCTAATTTAGAAATAACTGTCTCAAACTGCGAAAAGTCGGTAGGGAAAAAGACTATGAAGTCTAGTGAAACAAAAAATTTGATTTCAATAGCTAGGTTAATTTGTGAAGAATCGGGTAGTAAGCTAACGGAAAAACGCCAGCATGTATTAGAAGTGTTATTCCAACTAAACACGCCGGTATCCGCTTACGAATTAACAGATCACTATAACTCTATAATCGGCGCACCGATTACCGCAATGTCGGTTTATCGTATATTGGAATTTTTAGAAGCTGCGAAGCTAGTTCATCGCCTTAATTCGATTAACAAATACATCATTTGTGCCCCTACTTTTGGTCCGTGGAAGCACCAACCTCCACTTTTTTTGATTTGTAAATCTTGTCAGAGCATAAAAAAAATCGAATTGGCGAATGACCTGATTAAAACATTGTCTGAACAAGCGAAAAGTGCTGGCTTTCCGATTTTAGGTTCACAAATTGAACTAAATAGCATTTGCAACGATTGCTCTTCACAGAAGCACAAAAAGAATTCATCTGGGGGTCTATCTATATGACTAAGATTCAACAAATAAGCGATAAAGTAGCGGTGGGGTTATCTCTCCTATGTGTAGTTCACTGTCTTTTTTTCCCTATTTTACTCATTATCATGCCTCCGCTTTCTGGCTTATTTGCCATCAATGACGCGCTATTCCACCGTTGGTTGCTCTTTGCGGTAGTGCCAATTAGTGTCATCGCTTTGATTATGGGTTATTTCCATCATCGCAGCGGAAGAGTCTTTTTGCTCGCTTCATTAGGGCTAACACTATTAATTGTGACAGCACTGCTGAGCCATGACTTACTCGGTAACTATGCTGAAGTTGCTTTAACCGTATTGGGTTCGAGCATTATCGCCTTTGCCCATATAAGAAACTATCAGTTGCAGAGAATGAATAAACAACCAGAACCTCATACATCGGAAGACAAGGCGAATTAATTAAAAAGCAATCAAACAGTGAAACTTAAGATACAGCATTAACTAAAAGTGTTAGAACAAACCGAATTTAAACCTAACGAGGTTTCTAATATTTTGCTAGTTTGCTCGGCGAGTTGCTTATCTTGGGTTAAAAATTCAATGCGCGAATCTTTGGCACTGTCGATTTCGGTGATCCGTAAAACACCGTCACTATAGTTACACCCCAAAGCACCTTGTTGGGTAATAAAAACGGCTTTTAAACGTTCCACGTCTAAGCCGCTTAACGTATCCATAATTTGTTGATAATCGAAGACGACTGAATGGGCACAAATCCAACCACACGAAAAATATCCTTCACCACTATTTTCAACTTTAATTGAGCCTACTTTAGGTGTGTCAAACGAGGGAGTCAAAATAGAATGTGCAGGATGATTATGCTGATGAACGTAGATGTTCTCTACATGTCGAGACCTATTGTACAGTAGTATAGGGTCAATAATGCCATTGTCAGAATATACAATTGGAGTGGTGGAAACACCAATTTCTGATAAATAACTAGCCAATAAAGATTGAGATTCGTGATCATAAAGATCCGACTTGGTTGCCACTATATAATCAGCAGTCTGTAGTTGCTCTTGGAACGTCTTGTGTGCACGCCAACGCTGATCCAGAATTCGGCGCGCATCGATTAAACCTAGAGTTGCATGTACGTCCAGCACGTCTCGATAATCTGCACAAGTAAGCGTGGCTAACACTTCTTTTGGATGACCGAGGCCCGTAGGCTCAATCAGTAAACGATGTGGTTTGGCTTTGGCCAGCAATACATTCAACGCTATTTTCATCGGCACTCCTGACGTGCAACACATGCAGCCACCAGGTACTTCTTTGATAAATACACCATTTTTTTCAGGACTGGTTAAAAGTGCCCCGTCGACACCCACTTCACCAAATTCATTAACTAACACCGCCCATCGTTGCTCTTTAGGTTTTTGTTTTAGTAAAGACTGAATAAGTGTGGTTTTTCCAACACCTAAAGCGCCTGTTATTATGTTAGTGGGTAGGTATTCGATTTTATGCATTAAGTGACGCCCAAGGACCACTTATAGCCAACGTGGTAGTAGGAGAATATAAATTTACAAATAACACTGAACCATCATCTGAAAAACAAGCTCCAGCGGGCTCGGTCTGCCAACGCACCTTAGCAACGTCGTAGACTTTACCTGAGGGAGTAACCCCTTTTAGGTGATTATTAACCGTGTCTGAGTATTGATCTTCACACACAATTAAATGGCCGCTAGGTGCGACTGTTATATTGTCTCCAAAATTAAAAGTGACTTTGTCTAAACTTTCCACAAACAATGTCAAAGTGCCTGTTTGCTGGTCTTGTTTAAGTGAAGGTTTATAACGCATAATTTGTCCAAGCTTTGCCTTGCCGCCACTGGTGCAACAAAAGTACATTTCATCTGTTCCAAAATGAATACCTTCACCGCGAGCAAATAGAGCAGCGCCTTTTGCAAACCCGCGTATCCGTAAATCATCATCTGGGCTATCCACATTATCCAGATCTATCCATTCACAAGCATAAGGTTGATTAACCTGCATGCGCGATTCTTGCCAGTTACGGGTATCAAATTTAGACTCTCCTCGAACTACCAAAGCTTGTAATTGACCTCCCGCTTTTAAATCTCCTTTTTGATTTGGTATATATCGATAGAAAAGACTATCTGGGCGGTCTTCTGTTAAATAAACAATTCCACTTATAGGATCCACACATGCTGCTTCATGATTAAACCTCCCCATGGCTTTTATCGGATCTGGTTTAACCAATTGTCTTGCTTGAGACGGCACTTCAAACACGTAACCATGATTTTTGTTAATTTTAGCAGATGCAGTGGCAACGGATTCTTCACAGGTTAACCAGCTTCCCCAAGGAGTAATACCACCAGAACAATTTCGGATAGTTCCAAGCAACGACATACACTGGTATTCAACTTGGTGTGTTTTAAGGTTGTATACAATATTACTGGTGCCACCTGGCAACGGATTGCCCGATGAATCGGTATCATAAACGGCTGCCGAATCTACGCTTGTACGAGCCTGCCCGGTTGTGCCGTTAGAAGGAGAGAGTTCATGATTGCGAACTAACACTACACGTTCCTCATCCACCATAAAACACCCCATGCCATCGGCACGATCAGGCACAGTTAAGCCGTCATTCATAACCTCGCCCAATTGTGAAATCGCTCGATAACTAAATCCCGGCGGCAAATCAATTATGCCTTTAGGATCTGGAACCAAACCGCCTAGAGAATTGCTACCGCTAGCCACATCAGTTAAATAACGAGTTAACTCACCACCGTGTAAATGAGTAGCAAGACCACCAAATGCCATGGCTACAAAACCTTGATTAAACTGTCTTCGGGTAAGCATAAAAATTCCTATTATATTGGTGAGTATTATTCTGTATTGGGTTTATTCAAACACCAAAATATTGCATAAACATGTACACAACCTTAATTGTGCTAAGTCTAGCTATTGTGCAGCATAAAGTGTGTTTCACTTTGCTGACAGATTGTTATCTCAGCATCAGTCATAATATTTATTGACAAAAAGCCCCGAAGAGCACTAAACAACAAAGCAAAATGTTGATACGTTATACTATATCAATTAATAAAGTGATGTTATATTATCTCAACAATAACCAAACTAACAACCTTTAATCGAGATGGGGGGGAGAGATGAAATTATCCATTTTAGGAGTCCTTATACTAGCTAGCTGGGCTTGTAATGTGCAATCTCAACACCATGTCCATGGACAAGGCAGCGTTTTTATTGTTCAGGAAAATGAGCTCTGGCAAGTACAGTTTTTACTACCCGCCTCAGACATATTGGGTTTTGAACATAGCCCTGAAAATAAACATCAGCAGTATTTAGTTGACCAGTTTGAGAAAAAACGAACAGACTTTAACAATCTTGTTCAGTTTGATTCAACGTGTGTTCAGCGTAACGATTCACAAAGTGCTTTGGCATCCACTGGACAGGATGAGAGTCCAACTAAGCAACATCACGATCTAGAATTTATTTACTTACTCGAATGCGAGCAAGCCATATCAGAAATGACTTTTCCGATTCTACAGCAATACCACAATCTAAAAAGTTTACACGTTCAATGGAGCACGCAATTGGGTCAGGGTTCGAAGCTGATAACTGCAAGTGCACCTCAATTGCAATGGCGTTAAACATGAACCTTTTAAAGCCATCCAGCTTAAACTCGAATACATCTATTTTTACTTAGTATTAGAGTGCGATAACAAACACCTTTAAAAATAAAATCAGGTACTAATATGATGTTAAAAAAACTGTTAACTTTTGCTGACCGCTCTGCAATTACAATATCGACTTTATGTGTTGTTCATTGCCTACTGTCACCGATAATTTTAATTGCGCTACCGACTTTGACGAGTTTCGCGATTGTTGATGATGAACACTTTCACATTTGGCTACTTTATGCAGTGGTTCCCATCAGTGTATTTGCCATTGCATTTGGTTATGTGCACCAACGTAGTTTGTCTGTTCTAGTCACAGCATTAATAGGAATAACCATATTAATCCTTGCAGCTGTGCTTGGACACGATGTTTTCGGTGAGACCGGTGAAGTGATTGCTTCTGTTACTGGCGCAGCGTTAATCGGTTTTGGTCACATTAAGAATTTAAGTCTTAGGAAGTCGAATTATCAACCTTACCAAGCAACCTCTTAAATGAATTATAAACTCGATTGATTATCCTAAAATAAGTAAAGGTAGAACTTTCTATGTCAACAGCGAGAGCCTTAGAACCAGAACTAATAAATCCCTTAATTCGGCGTTCAGTGTCCTCACAAGACATCAACACTTTGACCGACATTTATGCTCAAGATGTCAACATTGCAATCTGGAAACGGTGCTTATCCGAGGCGGTAATCACAGATGTGGAAAATCTATTAGATACAGCGACATCCTTAAATACATCTGCATTCATCCGAGCTAAAGATATTAAAGGCGATATTTGTGACGGATTAAAATCTACAGAAATTGGCAATGCATTTTTAGACTGTACAACTGAATTAGTAGATATATTCTGCACATTATTTGAACTTGATGAAGTAGGTTTGCGTTTACGTTTAATTGATTCGCCTATGTGCCCTCGCTTTCACGTTGATCGCGTTCCTTGCAGATTAGTAACCACCTTTGCAGGGCCGGGCACTCAATGGTTAGAGCATAACAAGGTAGAAAGGGATAAATTAGGCCATGGTAGTAAAGGCTTAGAGGATGAAGTTTCAGGTCTTTTCCGTCATCAAGCAGATATACAAACCATCGAAACTGGTGATGTTGCCCTTCTCAAAGGTGAAGCATGGATTGGCAATCAGTCAGCGGGAATAGTCCATCGCTCCCCGCCGTATAACGGAGGCCAAAAACGTCTACTTATGACTTTAGATTTTTTACCTTGACTCAACTTAGCAGATTAGTGATTACGAAAATCATCAGGTTGGCCGTTAAAAGCGACAATAGAAATGACATTTAGTGTGTATGCTGAAGTTCCCATAGGATCCTCAAATAATCCAATTTTAATTTGCCCCGTCAGGGTATAAGCTCGATTCAGTTCTAAGTGCGCAAAGCCTGCATCTAATCGGGCAAAAATAATCTGGTTTGGTGGTGGTGCGGGGTAATGCAAACAAGCCCCAAAGTATGGAACTAGAAACATGTTCTTCACCGTTTTGTCAGGATGAAAATCGATCGGAACGATGAAACCCGATATAGCGACCATGTGATTTTCGAAAGTATTTACCGTGTTAATCGATTGCAGAGCTGCTTTGTATTCAGGATCCGTCGCAGCTTCGATTGAAAGTAATATTTGCGACTTCATATCAATATTTTTATCTGGTTTATTTGCCTGATACCGGGCAATCACATCCAGTTCATTTTCAGGCAAAAGTGATGCCCAATCTAAGGGCATCACTTTAGCTTTTTGGTAATGTTCTTGAAGCAGTTTATTAGATGTGAAATACAGTTGGGGCGTTGTAAAAAATACATTCTTCACGGATGGCCAAGAATCAGCACCCAAACGCCCAACCAATAGTCCCAAACCGGCACAAAACAATATGCTAATTGCAAATTTACGATGGGCAAATACTGACATTTTCAAGACTGTTTTAACTGCGATATCACATACAAGATACTTTAGTTTTCAACCAGAGTTATTTTGGCGATTGAATTATCAGTCATATATTTCAATATTATCCAAGGTCATTGCATAAGCAGATGTCCCTGTTTCGTTGCTATTGGTTTCAATATTAATGACACCTTCAAACCAAAACGCCACATCTAACTGAGTAAGCTTAATTCCCTTACTAAATTTACCGTAAATGATTTGATTTGGTGGCGGTGGCGGCATATGCAAACATGCACCAAAATACGGAACGATGAAAAACTCCACTACACGTTTCTGATCATCAGAGCTCAGAGGAACAATAAACCCAGGAATTCTTATCGATTTTTTGTCGAAACTCTGAATAATACGAGTTGACGTTAACGCTTGTTGAAAGCGTTCTACATTTTCACTCTTTTCGCTCATACCAGATAGAGCTTGAACAGAGTCTAGCTCACTACCGTCTTTTATTTCGTTCAGAAAGTCAGGTGGATCAAGTAATGCGTCGAGATCGCTCTGTGGCATTAACTCTATCCATTCAATTTCATCATAAATCGGATTACTTTCCGCCTGTGCAGAAGTGCATAAGAGTAATATTAATGAAAGGAATCCAATACTGTAGCAACGACCCAAAGCAATTTTTCTGTTCAATTTTTTATCACTCTAAAATTATAGTTAGCAGAATTTACAACCCAAATATAAATTTTGTCATATCGTAATACCAGTTTTCTAAGATAGTGCCTATCAACACCTTAGTTGTAAATTTGGAAGCGTTGCTTTAGCTCAAAAGAACGATAACTAACATAGCCGATGATGTGTTTTAGGGTTTTTATCAAAGACTAGATTACCAACTTGAGGATAAATGATTGGGCGGGATATTTTGTCCAACAGTCTCTGTTGTTGGTCACTTCGTCGATATAACTTGACCGATAAGCGAACATCTTGCTAGTTTATTATTCAACCAGCATGGGAGTACGGGTTGATATTTAGCCAGTTTTTTCCAATACAAACGTTGAAACACTGTCGTTTTTTCTAACTAATAGACAGTCATCGCGTTTTTGCCAGACAAATTATTGTAAAAACCTCACTTAACTAACAATATAGGCATAAAGATGAAAAAATTATCGCTTTTTCTTGGGTACTGTTGCGTACTATTCTCAGCATATAGCTTTAGCTGTCAGTACCACGATTATGGAACGAGTAAGATCCCCCAATTTCCGCCTTTGTCACCAGAATTGCACCCTGTGATGTTGCAGCATTTTAGGCCGCCACAAAACGCGCCGCTGAACGTAACCCTTTCAACTGATAGCCAAGCCTCAGCTAAAGGCGGAGTATTCACTATTAGTTATGATATCCATCCTGATTACCACAATGTGAAAGCAGAAGTGGTAAGCAGTAAAGGTGTTAAATTATTAGATAACTCAACGATGTATTTGACTCGTATTAAAGGGAATCAATCGTTTAAATATCAAGCTCTATCTGATGATACTCAAAAGGTCCGAGTTCGTATTTCTGCTGTGCGCAAAGATATGCCCATCATAGTTGAAAAACGACTCAATCTTTCGTCTACATAGAGTTTAATAACGGCTATTAATAGCTGATTTAAATAAGTAGAAAGATAGTCAACACGCCTAATTGGCGTAATTCCGCCAATCCTGTGAGAAAGCCGCAAAAGTGCCAATTTAATGCCAATAAGTGATGGGTATTAAATACATCCGTTATTTATTGGCACACCAACACTTACGATTGTTATATTAACCAATTTTATAACTTGTTTTGGAATCCTAGACTCCTCCCCCTTTTTTAAACTGGTTGAAACTTAAAGTGGTCTAAAACCGGACAAAATCCGTTTAGAGTATATTAAAGTTTGAAACTTATTTATCAAAACGGTAGGGTGCAGGAAATCAGGAAAATTGATTTTCAATTCAGCTAAACTCCATAGTGCTAAATGCTCAATTTAAGCCTACTATTGGTTTAAATTTAGAAGGAAACAAATTGTGGTGCATAATCTAAAACAGTTGTATCAAATCACCTCAGATAACAGGCTGTCAGATTCTGAAAAAATGGTTTCCCTGCTGAAAATGGGTGCCGATTATTTTCAGTTGGAACTAGGTATTATCAGTGAAATAAACGATGATATTTATACGGTTCGATTTGCGATTTCCCCAGATAACTCACTCCTTGCGGGTACCACTTTCAATGTAGCTGAAACTTATTGTTTGCACACTTTAGCAACCAATCAAGCACTGTCATTCTATCATGCAGGAAAAAGCCGTATTGCTCAGCACCCTTGTTATACAAATTTTGGTTTGGAAAGTTATATAGGTGCACCTTTGATAGTGGAAGGCAGACGTTTCGGTACCATTAATTTTTCAGCAAGCGCACCTCGCTCAAAACCTTTTAGCGACGAAGAACATGACTTTATCGAATTACTTTCACATTGGATAGGGAATGAAATTGCTCGTCATGAGAAGATCGAATTGTTACAAGCACAGCAAAAAGCCATGGCGCGTCAACAAGATATCTTAGAGCAAATGGGCCAAGTAGCAAATGTCGGCGCGTGGGAACTGGATTTAGCAAGCGAAAAACTTTTTTGGTCTACAGAAACGAAAAAAATTCATGAAGTAGACGATGGTTTTGAACCAACTATTGAATCCGGATTAGATTTTTATAAACCTGGTGAAAATCAGCGACGAATAACTTCTTTGCTCAACGGCATCGTAGAAAAGGGTGGCCACTTTTCTGGCGAGTTTGAGATTATTACCCAAAGAGGCACTGAAAAATGGGTAGCAGTAAAGGGTAAAGCAGAGTTAGATAATGGCAAATGCGTAAGATTAGTCGGCGCTTTTCAAGATATTACTGCGCAAGTTAACAATAGGGTTGAATTGGAAAGTAGGCATAAAGAACTCTCACTAGCACTTGAAGCTCGTAGTTTATTTTTAGCCAATATGAGCCACGAAATTCGCACACCGATTAATGGTGTTCTAGGCATGTTACAAATATTGGAGAGCTCTCCGCTTAACTCTCAACAACAACGATTTCTAGGATTGGCCAAGGATAGCGCAACCTCTTTACTGGGGATTATCAGTGATATTTTGGATTTCACCAAGATTGACTCAGATAAGTTAACCCTCGAAGAAGTGCCAATAGATCTCAATCAATTGCTCAATAATTGCGTCGAAATCTTTAATCCACGGGCGCAAGACAAATCCATCAAGTTAGTAAGAAAGTTTGAATTAACCGATAAAGTTTTTGCCGTATCTGACCCGACGCGATTACGTCAAATTTGCTCTAATTTGCTCTCGAATGCTATAAAATTTACTCATCAAGGGCAGGTTGATATAACGACCCAAATAACACGGAAAGACAACAATCGCGCTATGTTGACGATTCTTGTGGAAGACTCAGGTGTGGGTATAAATGAAGAACAGTTAGCGCAATTGTTCTCACCTTTTAATCAAGCGGATGCATCAACCACGCGTAAGTTTGGGGGGACGGGTTTAGGGCTTTCTATTACCCGAAAATTATGTCAACTAATGGGAGGGGACGTTAGCGTAGAAAGCACCCCTGATGCAGGTAGCAAATTCAAAGCAAGCATTAACCTTGGGATAGTTGAAGCCAGTGAATTAACCTCAACCACTTCTGCTGTTCAGACCACAGAAATGGATCTAAGCCACTTACGAATACTCATCGTTGAAGACAACGAAATTAATCAAGTGGTGATCGGCGAAATGTTAAAACAACGACACATCGTTTTCGACATTGTGAAAGATGGTATCGAAGCACTTGCTATTCTCAAACATGGCATCAAATTTGGGCACGAGTATTCAATCATTTTAATGGATTGTCAGATGCCCAATATGGATGGCTACCAAGCCACACAGCATATTCGACAACTACCAGCACCGGTTAATTCAATTCCAATCATTGCGCTTACTGCTAACGCAATGTCTGATGAACGTGAAAAGTGTTTTGCATCTGGAATGAATGAATATTTATCCAAACCAATAGAGCAGGCAAAGCTGTTTAGCATGATAGAAAAGTTTGCTTAACGATGTAAAAAGTTAATGCATCATTTCGGCTCGGCTTTACTCGCTTTTATTTTTTTCGCTATCTCTTGAAACTCGTAGGTCGGATAAAACTCGGTGGTAAACGAGCCCCATGCAGATTTTTCCACTGCTAAATTTAAAGTTCTCAAATCTTTGGGTGACACACGCAAAGTAATAACCTGGCCTAAGCCCATAGCCACATACCAAGATTCAATCTGCATACCTTCGGGCGGAAATGATTGCCAAAACTCGTTTTTATCTTGGATGGCCTGCAGTTCAGTCAAACTCTTGTCTTGTTGATGTTTTAAGATCACCGTAACTAAGATGCTATCACTGTCGATGCTGGTATCTTCTGCATTCACAATACCACTAAACATCACAATAATGGTCATTAGCAAATATTTCATAATGCCTCCTAGGCTTGGTCCACAACTTGGTTGGAAGTAATTTGTTGTACGTAATCAGTTCCATACTATCAGGCATATTAACTTAGCATACAAGCAATTCGATAAACGTTGATATGGCCAATGACAGGCATATCAGGGCACTATTACCAACGTTGTTTATCTTCTTGTGAGGCACTTTCCTGACACTCACCGACTATTTCAGTTTTGCTGCGCATTTGTGAAAAGTCCAGTTCAATGAAACCATGTCGACAATAACCTGTTTCGGTTAATTTTTTGTCTAACAATTCCAAGACGGCCTCTCGTTTATCTTCATCAGAACCGCCTTCACTGCGCTGAATCGAACTGACTTGCGAAGTATCTTGGGTTGACTCAGATTGACCTCGGCCACCTCTACCTTGCCGTGAACGGCCACCTTCGCCGCCCCCTCTTTTGCCCTCAGGCTTACCTTCGCCGCCACGACCTTCGCCTTTACCCTGTTCATACAATATCGCCAGAACAAAGCGCTTCGAGCCATCAGCGTGAATTTTGGTAGTGAATATTTCTTCTGCTTCTTGATGGCGCTCAGGTTTGCCTGCACAGGCTGACAAAGCAAACGAAAAAAGTAGAATCACAAAACTTAAACGGTAAGACATAAGACGATTTCCAAGTAACAGATTTTAATAACCGCAGATTCTGACCTAAACCTCAACCATAGGTTCCAAGCAAATATAACTTTCTAAATTGCTTATGATTATGGCTTTTAATCATCCTTACTTGTTCAATTCGAACTGTGTTGAGCAATACTCACTGCTTTAGTCTAATAGAATAACGCCTGATTTAAACTACAATGAGTATTTGTCAGGCTTAAATTCCCGAGTTGCGGAAAATTTTAAACATAACAAAGTGAAAGTTTTCGCCGATAACATTGTTCTTAAACTAGCGATTGATAAAACACAACGAGATGCGATTCAACAAGTTGTTTAACAATATCATCGATATCGCCCTATACACTTGGTTTTTAAGAACCCATTGCATAGGAGTTTTCAAAAAATTGAAGGCGGCAACTCTACAACACAGTTTACTACAGAAGGTGACAACGGTGTTTACGGCAAAACAACTTAAGACAGCAATTTTTATTAGTATAGTGGTAGGAACAATACTAACGTTAATCAATCAAGGAGAGGCGTTTTTAGGCGAAGCAGAAATAATTTGGTTCAAGGTAATCCTTACTTATATTGTGCCATTTTGTGTATCGATGTACTCAAGTAGCGTGGCACGATTAGATACAAAGCCAATAGAAAAAACAAAACCTTTGGATGGCTAAGTCGCCCAACTTTGAACTGGAAAGATAATGGATATGTTGAATAACTTTAGTATAAATAAACGTTTGCTTATTGGTTTTAGTATTGTCACTTTACTTATGGTGATACTTACCATGGTAGGCATTTATCGAGTCAATATGATCGGTAGCACGCTCACCACAATGACAAACATTAATGTGGTAAAACAAAGGCACGCAATTAACTTTCGCGGAAGTGTCCATGATCGTGCCATTGCGATTCGCGATTTAGCCACAGCTCAAAGCCCTGCGAATGTTAAGGTTCATATAGACGATATTAATAGGTTAACCGAATTTTACCGCTCATCCAGTGATAAAATGCAAGCAATGCAAGCAGCGGGAACTATTTTTAGCAGCCAAGAAACATCGATTTTGCAACAACTCGATAATCTCCAACAACAAACAGAACGCCTGATACAACAAGTGATAAAGGCCAAAACAGGTCAGTCGAGCGACGATGGTTTGTCGCTGCTAAGAAATGGTGGTAGCCAACTCTTCGTTCAATGGCTCGATACGATTAATTCGTTTATCGATTTGCAAGAAAGCAAAAACGTTGCTGCTACCAATCAGATTTTAGAAAACGCCGCTAGCTTTAAAACTACCATGTTGGTGTTAACCTTTAGTGCGTTAATACTTTCCATTTTAGTCGCCTATGTTATCGCCAATAGCTTTAAAGCGTCACTTGGCGCAGAACCTGCGGTTGCAGCAGAATCCCTGTCTCAAATTGCGCAAGGGAATTTGGCTCAATCATTCAGTACTAAGCATGACCATAGCATGTTGGCAACGATGTCAAAAATGCAGGAAAGACTGCGCAATACAGTACTTGAAATTGCGGCGGCATCTCACGATTTAAAACAACAATCCACATTGGTTACCCAAGGCTCGAAAGAGATAGTGTTACTCGCCCAAGAACAAGATCAACTCACCGTGAGCACTCGTACTCGTTTGAGTGACATTAAAGAAAATATCGTTTTTGTGTCTGAAACCGCATCTAAAAACAAAGTTAATGCGAAACGTATGGTGGAACGTGCGAGCAATGGAATCGATTCCATGGCATTGAGTGTCGATGCCATGCAAAACGTCGCAACCACAGTGGCCCAAGCGGTGGAACAAATTAGTAAATTAGAGGCGTTAACCAATCAGATTGGTGGCATTACCAATGTGATTAACAGTATTTCAGATCAGACTAACCTTTTAGCGCTCAACGCAGCCATAGAAGCGGCTCGAGCTGGTGAATCTGGACGCGGTTTCGCAGTGGTTGCAGATGAAGTAAGACAGTTAGCCTTGCGCACAGGAGAAGCAACCAGTGAAATTCAATCGACCATTGAAGAAGTGCAACAAGAAACTTCCACAGCAGTAACTGTCATGCAAAATACGTTGCCCAAGGTACAAGATGGTCAAACCAAGACGCACAATGCCATGGATTTACTGCAAGAAATTGAAGAAAATGCGAACAATTCATTTAATAATGCGACCATAGTGGCAGATACGGCTTCTGACCAAGTTGTCATAATTGGCACAATAAATGAGGTTGTCGCTCAAATTGATGAAATCAACAAAAAAACCGTTTATTCGTTAGAGCAGAATAACGCAGCAACCATTGCTTTAGATAAACTCGCGGAAAAACTAAATAAAGAAGTCGGTTTCTTTAAAACAAGTTAGTGACCAAATAGTAATTGCGAGCCTAGCTAAACCAACTTTGATAGTTTGGCTTGGCTAGGTTTTATATTGCTAAGCAATTTAATCGTTTACGTCACTAGCGACTTTTTTAATGCGGTGACGAATTGATATTTTTGAGACTTCATCCAATTTAATAACGTAAGCATTTCCGCCGATACCACGAAATGATTCATCTGTGAACACTATGCTATTGTCATCCAAGAATGTGATAGCTTCTTTTTGGGTCACAATACCTAAGTCGATGCGCGACACATCACCGTCAAAAAACTTATCACCCTCGAAGTTTTCAAATAGCCAAATGCTAGTTGAATCTAATAGGGCTAACTGTTTGCGGTTAGGGCTTAACGCGGCAGATGTAATCCAACATAACTTGCCCATTGTGGTACAGGTTTTAAATGAACCAATTAATTCAGCATCAAAGTTAGCTGCATGATCACCGACCTTGTAAACATTTGTAATACCATCAAAAGGTTCGGTTCTATTCTTAGTGAACAAATACAGATGCCTATCAAATTCAACAAAAGCTTCTAAATCGTAGTTCCTCTTATCTGGCGTGACAGGATTTTCATCTAACTCAGGATAGGTAAACTTAATAATTTCCGCTTCAGTGGTATTGCCTTTAATATCAATGGGATTTTCTATTTTATAGATAGTTAGCCATCTGCGTGAATTGTCGTTATTACCAAAATCACCAAGAAAAAAATGCCCAAAACTATTTTGAGTCATGTCTTCCCAATCTATATTTTTAGCGTTAGTCACTAATATTTCTTTGGCAATAGAACCGTCTGTGTTTATTTGATAGAGCTTAGGATCGTCGCCACTATCATTGATCGCCCACAAACGATTTCTTTTATCAATTTCTATCCCTGAAATTTCATGCAACTTTGGGTCAATATTAATGTGTTTTTTACTGTAAAGAGTATGAATAGATGAGCCAATTAATATTGCTGCAATGACTATCGAGACGCTAACCAGTGTCAAAATACTTCGTTTTACCATGACATCGTTGTTGTACCTAAAATTAAGTTGGCGCAAGTATGTCGTATGCCCCAAAGAAAAAAAAGTAAATTAGCTAATCCAAAAGTTGTTAATGTAGATTGCCAATGACGGTTGACTGAAGAAGCTGTAGCCTGCGGTTTCATTTAGCTTGAATTTAGCAGCGCTCCCCCCATATTTGTATGTATGAATTGACGCCTTGAGCTAAAGTCAACAACAGTCGCTTGAAAATTGCTTATGCATTGCAATTTAAGTTGGCACAAACAGGAGTGAAAATTGACAGTTTTAATTATATTGGGTGTTTTGTTTATTAGTCTTTTGGTTGTCATTCCGTTACTTGAACGTTCCAACTTTAGATTGTCTAGTGAACAAATGTCTAAAATGAGTCGCTGGATATTACCCTTATTAGTGGTAATGGTAGTGATTCAACTGATAATGTATTACGCCTAGTTAATCGGCCTAAATCTCTATCATAAAAGAGAATAGCCCCGCCTTGTCGTTAATAAAAATTCACGCTGAGCAATGAATCACACAATTGCTCAAACTTAAATCTCCCTATACATATAAATGATTATTGTGCTTTTCCAAATTCAAGGTATTAAGCCGTTATTAGCAGTTTGATTATTCAACGTATGAAGAATCCAACTTTGTCAAACCCAACGCAATGATAGTGATTTTTTGAATCCTTTGTCTCCAACGCCACTGTTTCTGTGTATTTTCCTTATATTTTTTCATTCCTTTATATTTATTTAAAACCTCCAAATAGGAATTGATATCATTCGCGTTTGTGTTAACATCCTCTTCCACGTAATTTAGTTTAAATAATTTCAGGGCTTTCCATGCAGTTTAACCAGATTTTTGTTGGTGTTAGTTTAGGACTAATGTCTCTTTCAAGTGCCGCTCAAACACCAGATTCCAGCGATAGTGAAAAAGACCTTGAGGTCATTAGTGTAAATGGAACATATTTTAATGATTATCAGGTGCAAGATGCATCTGGTGCCATGCGTAGCAACATTCCGTTACTAGAAACAGCCCAAGCAGTAACCGTAATTCCTGATACGATTATCAATGAACAGTTAGCCACGACACTCGGTGAAGTACTGCACAATGACGCAAGTTTGTCACCAGGAACTAAACAAAGAAATCGTGAAGTCTTTAGCTCCAGAGGTTTTGAATTAAGTTCATCTACCGGTTATTTACGTGACGGCCATCAGCATTGGTCCCATTACCAACAACCCATTGAAACCTTATCCCGTGTCGAAGTTATCAAAGGGCCTTCAAGTATTCTATATGGCCAATCTGCACCGGGCGGCTTAATTAACATGGTTACCAAAAAGCCCACCAATACACGCTTGTTAGAAATAAGCGCGGATACCGATCAACAGGGTTCAACTCGCTTTATGCTTGATGCCGGTGGCGAAATCACGGCTGACACAACTTACCGTGCAGTTGTGGTTAAACAAGACGTTAATTTTGATCGCGAATATCAAAACGGTGAAACCCGTGAACGAGATCGCTTTTTGGGCTCTCTTGCCCTAGAGCACAAGTTCAGCGACGACTTAGTGATAAGTGCCTACTATGACCGCACTAATGATAAAGCTGGTTTAGATACAGGCGCTTGGCTAGATAGCAATGGTGATATCGTCAGTGAGAAGCACACCATTAATGACTTTTCATGGGCATTTACTGATATAACAGTAGAAAATATCGGCGCTAAAGTAACTTATTTCTTTACCCCGGAATGGCAAGTGAAACTTGGTTATAACGAACAGACATTTGAACGTCAGCGTTTTGAATCTTCACCTTCCTTACCTTCTGGTTATCAACAGGGTGATAGCTATACTTCCAATCCTTATGATCGTTTTGATGATTGGCAGTTTAAAACCGCCTTTATAGATTTAAATGGTGAATTCACCTTCGGTGGTATTGAACATAACCTATTGTTTGGTGCTAACGGTCTTGATTATTATTACGGTCAATTAATCGAAAGAGGTGATTCAATCACTTTTACTCCAGGTGAAGTTGAACCAACGGTTCCAGACCTTGATTATCACAGAGATACAACGTTAAGCACCACTGAATATGATTATTATGGCGTTTATTTCCAAGACTTAATGACCTTAAATGAACAATGGCAAGTAGCTATTGGTGGTCGTTACGACAAGCAAAATCGTGAAGGTGCAGACAACGAATCATTATTACCTAAAGTTGGTGTGCTTTATCACCCTGTAGAAAACAGCACTATTTATGTGAACTATTCTGAAGGTTTTGAACCACAATCAAGTGAAACTATTGAAGATGAATTAGATAGAAACTTTGGTATGGAAATCGATGCAACTACCTCTAAACAAATTGAGATAGGTGCTAAATGGGAAGTATCAGATCGTCTATTATTAAATACTGCCATTTTCAATATTGAAAAATCGGGAACACTCATTTCTGAACAATTAAATGACGATCCAGATTATGAGACTGTTACCACTCAGTCTGGTTTACAAACCCATAAAGGGTTTGAAATATCCGCACAAGGTGCCGTTACCGACAAGTGGTTTGTAATGACATCAGCGATGTACTTGCATGCAGAGTATGAAGTAGATGAAACCTATCAAGGTAACACTCCTGCAGATGCCCCTAAATGGTCGGCTTCCATATGGTCACGTTACGAATTATCTGAAAAACTAGCGCTTAATGCGGGTATTTTCTATCAAGGTGAGCGTTTCGCCGACAATGCGAATACGGTCACTAAAGATTCATATGCCAGAGTCGATGTAGGTGCTACATACCGCGCAAACCTAATGGGTAAAGATGTTGATTTTCGTTTGAACATTGAAAACCTTTTGGATAAAGATTACTTAGCTGGTGGCGGCACGAATAACGTTACTATTGGTGATGGTGCAACCGCAAGACTTGCAGTAAAAGCGTCATTCTAAATCCGAATCAACCTTTGGCTGAGCCAATCAGCTAAAGGTTTACCATTGCCGCCTTTGTTTACATAGCGCAACAAGGGCGGTAATTATCTAACACTAACCTTCGTACTCTTTCTTTTCTGGTCACAAACCGTCTCAATTTTAAAAAGTATATTGAGCCGCGCTTTATTAACTTGTACTCTAAAAATAAGTTGAACAATCTGCCAATCCACAATTCGTCAGAGTTTAATTTTCAACTCAACCATCACAATTCAATCATTAAAGCATAAGCCTTAGGAGTAAAATGAAAAACTACTTTCAATTATCTATTCTTCGATCACTTTCATTACTCATTGTGCTTTTCATTGCTGTTTCATTCCGCACTCATGCTGCACAGCAATATGAAATTGACCCTAATTTAGATGAGTCAATTAAATGGTACATAGGTGCCACGGGAAAAGTGGATGATGGCAAGGCTAAAACACTGCTAGAGACCGCAGCTTTGACCAAAGATCCACTAGCGGTTATGTGGATAGCAAGAGTGTATTCAACCGGCAGAATGGGATATCCAGCAGATAAAGACAAGGCAAAGGAAATTGCTAAGAGTGTGATTTCTAAAGTAGAAGAATTAGCTGAGCAACAGGTTCCCGAGGCCATATTTTTGATGGGAACCGCTTATGCCGAAGGGCTAGGGAAAAATGAGAACTCACAAGAAGCCGTTGAATGGTATCGACGAGCAGCCAAACTGGGTAACACATTGGCACAACATAATTTAGGAAACGCTTATGCTTTCGCAGCGGGAATTGAACAAAACCATGAGTTAGCGGTAAAGTGGTGGCTCAAGGCAGCAGAGCAAGGCGATGCCATTCCCCAGTACCAATTAGGGCTCAGCTATGAGGCCGGAAAAGGCGTGGCTCAAGATCGCGCTACAGCAAAACGCTGGTATCAAGAATCGGCAGAAAGAGGCTATGCCAAGGCTAAAATCGCTCTAACCAGATTAAATCGACTAGAGCGATTAAATAGGTAATTTAGTCCCTCTGATCCAGAGCTAACTTGATGGTTGAATAGGTTTCGACCTCGTCTGCCAAGCTGCTTGTAGGGAAAAGTACTCATTCACCCCAAGTTATTTGCCAATAACTGTGCATGCTGAGCTTCCCATACAACCGCTCTAAAAACTTACAAGGACATACGCTCAAACATCACGTCCTGGGTACGGCCATTACTGAGGCTTATTCCAGTTACCTTGCCACTTACATCTCGAATGAAACTCAAATCACTGTATATAGTAGTCGTTTCGCTGAACACATCTGGTTCCGACGGAACTAAGGTCAATTCAGGGAGATTGTACAGTTTTAGCGTGAGGCTATCCTCTTCATTCATGCCGATGGTGTAAAGTACCTCTAACTCATTCGAAAAGTACTTACCTGTATAGTCAGCCAATTGCTTTTTTGTAGGTTCAAATATGTCGAGTTTTGTGAACTCGTAACGATCCGAACTGAGACCGGGTTTAATGGAGATGCCACTTATTTTTTCATTTTTCATCGAATAGCGCACATTGAATTGTCCATCGCTCACCGCAAACTCCGTTTCAGAGAGCGCTATCATGGGCATGGCGTTACTATCGTCAAAGACCATTTTAAGCTGTAAGTCTGAAACCATTATCTCCACAGTCATTCCGAGCAATTCTGATTTGAACTTCCCTGCTAACTGCGCTAAATATTCTGGGGATAAACTAAGACTGCTTATATCTTCTTGATTATCAATTTCTTTCGATGACTCGGTAAAATCCTTGCCAAAAAACAAGTCAACGACTTGATTCCACATAGCCATGTTAAAAGCTGTATTATTGGTGTTTAAAAACACCCCTTTTTCAAGTTTGGGAAAGAATGCATAGTTAGTATAATGCGCCATATCAGCACCACCGTGTTCGTAGCGTAATAATCCCTTATAATCTTCGACGCCCAAACCTAATGCATAAGTTTGCGGTTCACCGTTATTAAGTACGCCAGGCGTCGTTAATTTAGTGATCAGCTCCTTTCCACCCAGCTCGCCAGTGATGTAATTCTGCGACCACTTTGCCATATCAGCAACAGTAGTATAAATACCACCGGCTCCCGGTGCGGAATACAAATCTCCAGCTTCTCGAAAGCCATTTTTATCATTATCGTATCCTTGAACCCCATTTGGGATAATATGGCCAGGATCCCGTCTTACATAAGTGTTTTTCATGTGGAGTGGCTCAAAAATATTTGCCTGCATCCAGTCTGAAAATGGCTGTCCACTAACGCGTTCAACAAGCAGTGCCATTAAAATAAAGCCTGTGTTGTTATAATTCATTTTCTCGCCAGGCGCGGATTGTAACTTTGCTTGCTTTTTCACTATTTCGATAGCTTGATGCTTGTCTATGAATTCTTCGCCCGTCCACCCCCGCATCCCTAAAAAATCAAATATTTCACGTAAACCCGAGGTATGTGTAAGAAGGTTTCTGATGGTAATGTCTGCGCTAAAATCTGGCAGTTCCGGAAAATACTGCCGAAGATTATCGTCTAAGCTTAACTTTCCTTGCTGTTCAAGTAGTAGCATCGCCATCCCAGTAAACTGCTTTGAAACAGAACCAATATTGGTTGGCATGTCGGGGGTAAATGCAACGCCATGGGCAATATTTGCCATACCTGCAGAATGAACGTGGGTAGTCTGCCCCTTTTCAAACACACCAATGACCCCACCAGGAGTCGCTTCCTTATCGTATGGGCTGAGTAATTGTTCGAGGCGTTTATCAGGGTCCTCAGGGATGGCCTCATTACGAACTAATTGTATTGAGTAACGGCCAGCGGTACTTTCATCAAACGATCTGACAACGACTTTATAATCGCCAGCCTTTTTAGTATCTAATGTAAAAGGCTCACTACCAATTTCAGTGCTATTGTAGGCCTTAATTTCTGTCCCTTTAGGGTCAAATAACTGAATTTTCACATCGATTGTGTCTTGCTCAACTTCTCCAAAAATAAAGTGATTTTCTGCCGCCTTGATAAAGTAATTATGCGACTCCCCTTCTTTTAATTCTTTTTTCACGCTTTGGAGTCGTTGAAGAACATGCGTATCTTTAGCACTAAGATTGAATGGCGCAGACAAAGTGACTAAAACGGCTAAAGAGATAAAGTGATTCATTATGTATTCCCTTACTGAATAAAATTTATATGAGCGTTTGAGTTAACCGATACTAAAAGTAAATTAAGGTATAGCACAAGGTAGCAATCATACAAGGTGCATAGCCATTAGGTTAAAGCACACTTCTTAATTTTGTGGTTGCTCACGAATTTTTATAACTCAATCTACTTGGACGAACTCCTTATAACCTGCGGCCTCACGCTGCGCGATTATCAACTAAAGCTAATCGAAGCTCCCCCCCTTAACATGGGTGTCTTGGTATCTCGGTGTCTTGGTATCTCCTAAACATGGGTGTCTTAGTAACTCCTCGAGTTTTTATAACTCAATCTACTTGGACGAACTCCTTATAACCTGCGGCCTAACGCTGCGCGATTATCAACTAAAGCTAATCGAAGCTCCTCCCTTAACATGGGTGTCTTGGTATCTCCTCCTGGGTGTCTTGGTAACTCCTTAACATGGGTGTCTTGGTAACTCCTAAACATGGGTGTCTTTATAATTCCTTTTATAATTCCTTTCATAACCTCGATGTTTAGACTTCAGATAGGAAGGTATTTAACCCAATGCAGTGAAACTCGTTAGTTGAAGTATAGGGTGTTGTATGGTGTACACTTATCTTACATTTTCGAACAACCCGAAGAGTTAAATCATCATGTTAATAATTTTTTCCAGTCAAGCAGGTGCCAACATTACTATGTTCGGAGATATCGCAGTGCAATTACTAAAAATGATGGGGCATAGCGGCACGGTACCCAGTGCAATTCTAGCAAAAGATGTCCCTGCAGCTCTTGCGAACCTGGAGGCTGCGCTCGGAGTAGCAACGCAACACGCCGAATCAGAAGAGCTTACTGACGATAACGAAGAAACGCCTGATGTTAGCCTTTCTCACCGTGCTTTACCTTTAATCGATTTACTAAAGGCTGCAATAAAAAACGATAGTAACGTACAGTGGACGGACAATACTTAGTCCCATTGCCAATGTTAAATTGAAAAATGAAGCGAATAGAGTTTTACCTGTAAGGGTAGAAAATGTAATGGTCTTTCATTTAAGAACAAAGCGCCTGAACACGATCTTTTAGTTTGGGAGCTGCGAAATTAAGGAAGCTTTTCATTTTTTGCGGCATGTATTTTCTGGTTTTATGGAGTAAATGCACAGGCACAGATTCTGGTTCGAATTCAGGCAAGACGATTTTTAGAGTACCTGCTTGCACCCCCTGCATCACTTGGTAATGAAGTTGCTGTGTCGCCCCCACTTTATTTATTGCCGCATACACGGCTGATTCACTGTCGGTAACCGTTAAACGAGAGGCAATATTCATACTTACGGGGGAAGTAGACTTAGCAAGTCGAAAACTCCAATGGGGAATTGTCATATTCGTTTTTAACGTCACACAAGGAAAACCAGCTAAATCCTCTGGGGAAGCTAACGGCGGATACTCCTCTAACAGGCTAGGGTTGACGCAAGTAACGATACGCATCTTTCCGACTGGTGTTGCGATTAAGGAACTATCCGGTAACTTACCAATGCGAATCGCCATATCCACCTCATCTTCAAACAAATTGACATTTCCATCAGCCAACACAAGTTGCACATTTATATTGGCATACAAAGATAAAAACTCCGTCACTATTGGCAAAACATATAAGCGACCAAACATGACCGGAGCCGTAATCACTAAATCCCCTTTAGGCTCTGAATACTCGCCTTTTAAATCACTTTCAGCTTCTTCTACTTGTTCCAGAATGCGTTTACAAGCCTTGATATATTCAAGCCCAGACTCAGTGAATGACAGTTTTCGCGTGGTTCGATGTATCAGGCGAACATCCAGTTGAGCCTCTAGTTCCGATATTTTCCGGCTTAATGTTGGTAAAGGCACATTCAACTCTTTGCTCGCTTTGGAGAAGTTGCCCGCTTCCAAGACTTTTATCAACATTGACATCGCTTCTAATCGATCCATTATTATTTCACTTTATGAAAATATCTTTACCAAATTTACCGTATTATCTTTTAAATCACAAAGTGTCATAGTTTAAGTTTAAACACAGAAGGACAAAAAAATGAGCTTTGTGCTTCCTATCAATCCTCAGGCAGCCCTTGCTTATGATCATGTTGGAATTAGGGTTAGCAACAGACAAACTGCAATCCATTTTTATGAACGCCTTGGATTTAAAGAAACCTATCGGATCCCAGAAGGTGAAGCCAATGAAATGGTCACCTCCGCTGGCGTCAGAATTAATCTGATATTTAACGGCGCAAAATCAAAAGAGCAAAAGAATGTCTTATTAGACGAACCAATTAAACGACCCGGTGTTACCCATCCAGCATTCATTATTAACGACATGAGTGAATTCCAAGCATGGTTAGCAAAAGAGGGAATTATGATTACTGAAGGACCGAAAAGACTAGGACCACGGAGAATATCACTGTTTATTCGCGATCCAGATGGAAACGTTCTTGAATTTAATCAATTACTACCTGAGGAAGGAAACAATGAAACTATATGATTTAGAACTTTCAGGAAACTGTTACAAAGTAAGGTTATTTGCTTCATTAGCAGAGATACCTCTGACCATAGTTCCTGTGGATTTTATGCAAGGTGAACATAAGGAAAAACACATACTTGACTTAAATCCATGGGGGGAAATTCCAATTTTAGAGGATGGCAAAGTGGTTCTGCGAGATGCCCAAGCCATACTAGTCTATTTAGCCAGTAAATTTGGCGGTGAGGCATGGTGGCCAAGTGAACCCCACCTAAAAGCGGATGTGATGCAGTGGCTGTCAGTTGCGGCAAATGAAATTCAACACGGCCCCAACACTGCAAGACTCATTGAGAAATTCAACATACAAAGTGATATAGCCCTGTGCGCGCAGCGCTCCGAGCGAATTCTAGAGTTAATCAATAACCACCTTTTAAACAATGACTGGTTGGCGGCGGGTCGACCAACAATAGCAGACTGTGCTGTATACCCCTATGTGTCCCTCGCCCATGAGGGAAATATCACAATGATTAAGTACACCAATATCACCGCATGGATGGATCGAATAGAACAGTTACCAGGTTACATTTCAATGCCTGGGAACTAGGGTGATAATCACCTTAAGACGTAACAAAATTAGCGTGCCATTCACGATTAAATACCACAGCAAAGGTAAACCTGCGTTTATCTTTGCTAATTTGTTTTTATCGGCTTTCTACAGACCCTAGCCATCCATTTAATTTAACTGGCTTTGCTGGGTATTTTATTCAACAAGCATTAAGAATAATCCCTCTATTTGTTATTGGCCTTGTCACTTACCACAAAATAAATCAAACAATTTATTTACCTAAACTAGCTTGCAACCATACAAAAACATAATATAACCCACTGTTTCAAATGCACTTTTCATCACTGTTGAGTATATGTCAACAGGGTGTTTCATATATGTTACTTGAGCGCGCAATTTTTAAGATGTAAAAACTACCACTTCCAAAAAACAAAAAAATAACAAAAAAATAACAGTGGCTAGGAATAATGTTGTCAAAAGATGCAAATAAACAAATAGGTCAGACTGAAAAAGAAACATTTTTTGGAAGTCAAAATACGGCAAAAGAAAATGTCTCAGACAAAGCCGAACCATCAAGTACTGGTCTTGATGACCATGCTCAAGAAGTGCTTAACTATATTCATTCTTTACCTCCAGCATACGAATTCGAACCTAAATATGTTAGGCAATTTCGGAAGAATCCCTACGAACATGAGGATGTTACCGATATCACCAGAGAAGATATAAGCATTCCGTGTGCAAACCATGAATTAGAAGCGCGAGTTTATAGGCCAGCCTCCTCACATGAAAATCTGTACCCTACACTTATTTATTTTCATGGGGGAGGTTTTGTCCTTGGTGACATTCATTCTTATGACAAATTCCTTGCACAACTATGTGTGCAATCAAATGTTGTGATTATTTCCGTTGCCTATCGACTCGCTCCAGAAACGGTCTTTCCTGGAGCCATTGAAGACACCCAAGAATCTACAGATTGGATTGTGGAAAATGCACTATCTCTAAAGCTTGATTCAACACGCATTGGGTTAGGGGGGGATAGTGCAGGTGCTAATTTAGCTATCGTTTATTGCTTACTCAATAAAAACAAATTTAAACCTTATTTTCAGTTATTAATCTATCCCAGTATTGTCGGTAACAATTCCACTCCAAGTCGAGAGGCATTCTCTAAAGATCTTCTGTTAACTGAAAATTTATTAAAATGGTTTCACCAACATTACATCAGTAAAGAAGATGAAAACGATCCCCGTTTTAACGTATTAAATGCCGAGGAGTTTGCACACCTTCCTCCTGCATTTATTTTAACTTGTGGCTTTGATCCCCTTAGGGATGAAGGGCAAATGTTTGTAGATAAACTCACCGAAAATGGTGTAGCAGTGAAACACTCTTGTTATACCGACATGTTTCATGGGTTTATCAACTTTGGCGTATTGCAACAATCAAAAGACGCTGTCACTGAGTGCGCGATGGTGCTCAATTCAGTGATGTACCAGAGCTAATAGGCCAAAAAATTAGTAAGACGCGTTTTGTTTTAAAACGAATTTTCAGGACACACACTTTCGGGACACAATTTATGAAAACAACTAAAATATTAACTACAAAAAAGTTACTCGCTATTTCTATCACGGCTGCACTAGCTTTCTCAGCAAGTGCTCAACAAAACACAAGTAGTGAAGACGAACCTGAAAAAATTCAAGTTACAGGTTCATACATTAAACGTACCTCAGTGGATGCCGCCGAGCCAGTACAAGTACTAGATTACAATTACATTCAATCTACCGGTGCCACCACGGTTTCAGAGCTGATCGGAAAATTAGCGATTTCTTCTGGTGCTGAAAACCAAGCTGACTCTTTTTCACAAGCCGCTAGCCAAGGAACAGGTAATGTGAATTTACGCGGCTTAGGCTTAAGTTCAACATTGGTGCTCATCAATGGTCGTCGTCAAACAATTTCAGGGGCACTGACCAATGATGGCAGTGTATTTGTGGATACCAGTCATATTCCTATTGATGCTATTGAGCAAGTTGAAGTGTTAAAAGAAGGTGCCGCTTCTACTTATGGTTCGGATGCCATTGCCGGTGTAGTTAACTTTATATTACGTAAAGATTTTGAAGGGTTTGAAATTAACGCTTCAATCAGCAAAGCCGACGATAGTAGTCAAAAAGACACTGACATAGGCTTTTTATGGGGAGCTGAATTTGACAACACCTCGATTGTAGTATCGGGTCATTACTTAGACAGAACACCGCTAACCATTGCTGATAGACCTGAGTTGGGTGATGTAGCATTTAGCTCTTTGGGTAATTCATTCTTACTTTTGGCTGATGCTGAGGTAGCCGATGGACCCTACGCTGGGAGCTATGGTGCCTATGAAAACGTACCTGACCCCACCTGCTTAGATGATACCTTAGGCATGATCATTCCCCAAGCATATGGTTCACGCTGCGGTTTTAACTATGGGCCTTTATATAACTTAGTGAATACTGAAACCCGTGCACAACTGTATAGCAATATATCTCATGATTTTGACAACGGAATTGCCTTATCTGCGGATCTTAGTTGGAGCTCAAATGAGGTAAAAGATAACCCTCAATCACCCAGTTACCCAGACTTAACGTTTCCATACATTGGTCCTACAGACTCAGGTAACCCATTTGGTGTGGGTGTCGTTTGGTTAGGTCGACCATTAGGAGCTGATTATGAACCCGCTTTATCACCCCGTGAAAATGATACCTTCCGCACCTCGTTAAGTTTAGTAGGTGACTTTGATAATGGTTGGAGTTGGGACACAGCATTAACTTACAGTAAAAATAACTATAAGCAGTATCAGCAAGACCAATTGAAATCAAGACTAGTAGCAGCATTAGCAGGGGTTGGTGGTCCGAATAACGATGAGCTGTTTAACCCTTTTGATCGCTCTAGCCTTAGCCAATCAGTTATCGATGACTTTACCTATATGACAGAATCAGAGAAAACCACCGATTTGTTGGTACTCGATGCGGTTGTTAGCGGTGATTTATATGAAGTTTCAGCCGGAACAATTGGTTTTGCGGCTGGTATTCAAGCGCGAACTGAAAGCTTTAAAGTTGAAACCGATGATGTCAATGAAATCAAATTTGATGACCAAGGCAACCCTATCCCAGTTGATTTAATCTTTCTACAAGGTTTGTCAGAAGTTGATGCTGATAAAAACACCTTTGCCCTGTTTGCTGAAAGTGTTATCCCTGTTACAGAAGACATTGAAATAAAAGCGGCACTGCGTTACGAAAAATTAGAAAATGATTCAAGTGTCGATCCGAAAATAGCCGTTCGCTGGCAAATATCTGATCAATGGATTATGCGCGCATCTGCAAGTACCGCCTTTAGAGACGCATCGTTATCACAGAAAAATGCTTCTTCGGCAGTTATTACCAGTATTACCGATTACAATGATGACGGTACCGCAAAATCCAGTGCCTTTGTTGGTGTTATCGCTACTGGTAACGAGGATTTAAAGCCTGAAGAATCTGACAACTACAATATAGGTTTGATTTTTAAACCAACTGATAACTTGGATTTTAAAGTAGACTTCTGGCGTGTTGATTATACCAATTTGATCACTGTTGAAAATGCTCAGGGGAAGTTGATTGATGATCCAAATGGTGTAGATATTATTCGTACTGATGCTGGTTTCTTATCTTCTGTCAAAGTTAACTACTTCAATTCA
This sequence comes from Aliiglaciecola sp. 2_MG-2023, assembly GCF_030548145.1. Taxonomy (NCBI): domain Bacteria; kingdom Pseudomonadati; phylum Pseudomonadota; class Gammaproteobacteria; order Alteromonadales; family Alteromonadaceae; genus Aliiglaciecola; species Aliiglaciecola sp. 2_MG-2023. The sequence goes on along the minus strand of NZ_JAUORY010000012.1, from coordinate 20,522 downwards.
TCGTCGGTAAGTGTTGAAGGTATTGACTTCGAATCGACATGGACTTTATCAGATCAGTTTAATATTAGTTTAAATGCATCGCATTTTAATTCGTACGAACTGACTAAAGATAACGGTGAAGTAGTTGAAGCGGCTGGCTCATTTAATATTGATAACTTTGCTCGCTCAATGCCTGAAACCAAAGGATCTGTAAACTTTAATTGGTTGGGTGAAAGCCAAAGAGCTTCAATAAATGTTAACTATGTTTCAAGCTATGACACTGGAGTAGATGTGTCTGCTTTACCAAACGAAAGTTCAACAGTAGACGCATTTACAACTGTAGATATGCAATATTCGGCTAATTTTTATATTACCGATGACAGTGAAGCTATATTAACCTTAGGTGTTAAAAACCTACTCAATGAAATGCCACCACGTGCTTATATTGCTGAAGGCAGCTTAAGTTATGATCCTAAACAACATAACCCACTAGGCCGTGTACTCTATGCGAAAGTGAAATTAGCATTCTAAATTCGATCCCATGGTTGCAGAAATCAAAGAGGGGGCTTCCCCCTCTTTCCAACAATAAGTTAAAAAATATGTCATTTGTTTTCAATACCACCAAATCAATTGTTAATGCACCTAACGCTGCATCCGAGATAGCTGAATATTGTTACAAGCTCAACATTAAAAATGTCTTGCTAGTGACAGATCCAGGTATTGTCAGCCTTGGGCTACATCAAAAAATAACGACCAGTTTACAAGACAACGCAATAAACTTTGTGGTGTTCAGTGAGGTCGAGGTAGATCCTCCAACAGAAGTCATTGAAAACGCAATATCATTTGCCAGAAACAACAATATCGATGGCGTAATTGGTCTAGGTGGAGGTAGCTCATTAGATACGGCAAAATTAATCGCGGCACTTACTGATTCTAAGCAATCCCTAAACGACGTCTTTGGTATCGACAAACTTGAAAACTCAAGACTGCCATTAATTCAAATTCCAACCACTGCTGGCACAGGATCTGAAGTGACGCCAATTTCTATTGTCACCACAGGTGAAGCAATGAAAATGGGAATAGTGTCGAGTGTACTACTACCCGATATAGCGCTGCTGGATGCCACTCTGACAATCAAACTCCCTCCGCATATCACTGCTGCCACAGGCATCGATGCCATGGTGCATGCCATTGAAGCGTACACCAGTAAGATTAAGAAAAACATTTATTCAGATATGCTCGCGCTGCAAGCCTTAACGTTGATGTCGAAAAATATTCAAACTGCTGTGCATCAAGGAGAGAATTTAGCTGCACGCTCTAATATGATGCTAGGTGCAACTTTGGCTGGTCAGGCATTTGCCAATGCGCCCGTAGCCGCTGTTCATGCTCTGGCTTATCCATTAGGTGGTCATTACCATATTCCCCACGGTTTGAGTAATTCGCTGGTATTGCCCCACGTACTGAAGTTTAATATGCCGGCTGCAGCGCACTTGTATGCTGAGTTAGCCGAAGCCATCATTCCTGATACCTGCTCCACGCTTGGTTCAGATACCGAAAAAGCAGAAGCCTTTATCCAACATTTAGAATACCTAATTACAGATATAGGACTTCCCACTCGCTTGGAGAGTGTGGCGGTTACCCAAGACTCTTTAGTCACACTGGCCAAAGATGCAATGAAACAAGAACGCTTATTGATTAATAACCCCAGACCGATGAACGAAGCAGATATTCTAGCCATTTATCAAGCCGCTTATTAGTTCCTTCTAATTGTTAGATGAGATAGTGAAATGACTGAAAAAACACTGAGCAAAGTAGAATCAAGTGCAATACTAAGCGAATCTCCGAAGCAGAGTATTTATGCTGCCTATTTAATTTTTATTTTATTATTAGCCTATACATTTTCGTTTATCGATAGACAAATTTTAAGCTTATTAGTTGAACCTATGAAGCGCGATTTGGACATAAGCGATACGCAAATGAGTTTGTTACAAGGCTTGTCGTTTGCTTTATTTTATACCCTCATGGGGCTCCCTTTAGGGCGGCTGGCTGATAGTAAAAGTCGCAGAGGCATAATTGCTTGGTCCATTTTCATCTGGAGTTTAATGACCGCAGCCTGTGGTTTAGCAAAAAGTTATTGGTCGTTGTTTTTTGCACGCATGGGAGTAGGTGTTGGTGAAGCCGGACTATCTCCAGCAGCGTATTCACTTATCGCCGATAGCGTACCGAAAAAACACTTAGCCAAAGCCATTGGAGTTTACACCATGGGTATCTATCTTGGTGGTGGTATGGCGTTAATTGTTGGCGGCATGGTTATCCAATGGGCTTCTACATTTTCGTCCATCTCCTTACCGATTATAGGTGAAGTTTATGCATGGCAAGCGGTATTTTTAGCCGTCGGTCTGCCAGGGCTGCTGCTAGTACCCTTTCTGTTTACCCTAAAAGAACCTGCACGAAGTGAAAAACAAGAAAAGGCGGTACCAGTAGCCGAAGTTGTTCAGTTTTTTAAAAATAATAAAAAGACAATTTTATTACATAATTTTGGCGCAGCCCTAGCTTCGGTTGCCGGTTATGGTGCGTTGGCTTGGGTACCAAGCTACTTAATTCGCGTACATGGAATGGATAGTGGTGAGGTGGGCCTAGCATTTGGGTTAATCGTTTTAATTTGTGGTGCTGGCGGTGTCATTGCTGGCGGAATAGCCGCTGATAGACGTTTCAGAAAAGGCCAAACCGATGCCAAAATGCGAGTGGCAATGTGGGCGATGATCATCGGCATCATTCCAACCTTAATCTATCCCCTTATTTCTGATCTCACCGTGGTTCTGCTCATCCTGGCAATTTCAACGTTTTTCGCAAACTTCATGATGGGATTAGGGCCTGCAGCAATTCAAGAAGTTGTTCCGAGTAATATGCGAGGACAATTTAGTGCTTTGTATCTATTCATCGTAAATTTAATCGGCTTAGGGCTAGGTCCAACATTGGTTGCTTTATCTACAGATTACATTTTCGGTTCACCGGAGATGGTGGGATATTCGTTGTTGTTAGTCTCATTTTTTGCCATGGCAGGCTCAGCTCTATTGCTAGGAAAATGTTTACCTCATTATCGCGCAACTTTAGTTTCGCTAGAAGAGTCGTCAACTAAGTAACAATCGTCAACCAAATAAACGTTTATTTGTTCATCGCGGTTAACCCATAAAGGTTAATCATCGATGTTCTTTGCCAATATAAAATGGGGTTAAAATGCTATCTCTAAAAGATCCGTTGTTGTTAAAAACACAACTTTTTATTAATGGAGAATGGGTGAAAGGTGACTCAGGAAGCACCTTTCCAATACTCAATCCAGCCACTGGTACAGAAATATGTAAGCTGGCTAGCGGCAATAAAAATGATACCAATATTGCTATACAGGGCGCTCAAAGTGCCATGCAAAAATGGCGTCAAACCACAGCAAAACATAGAGCAAAAATATTGCAAAAGTGGCATGCCCTGATTATAGAAAACATAGACGATTTGGCATCAATTCTTTGTGCAGAGCAAGGAAAGCCCTTAGCAGAAGCCAAAGGCGAGATACTCTATGGCGCTGCTTATATCGAATGGTTTGCAGAGGAAGCCAAACGTATTTACGGCGATGTTATTCCAAGTAATAACGCTAGCCAAAGACTATTAACCATCAAACAAGCCATTGGCGTGGTTGCAGCTATAACTCCTTGGAATTTCCCAAATGCGATGATCACACGCAAAGTAGCACCAGCATTGGCAGCTGGTTGCGCGGTTGTACTGAAGCCAGCAGAAGCCACGCCGTTAAGTGCTCTGGCGCTGGCCGAATTAGCAAAAAGGGCCGGTTTACCCAAAGGGTTACTTTCCATTGTTGTGGGTGCTGATGCCATAGAAATAGGCAAGGCGTTAACGGATAGTTCACTGGTCAGAAAACTATCCTTTACTGGCTCTACTAAGGTAGGAAAGCTGTTAATTAAACAATGTGCCGATACGGTTAAAAAAACCTCAATGGAACTGGGCGGTAATGCTCCTTTTGTGGTGTTCGAAGATGCAGATATTGATAAAGCAGTGCAAGGCGCTATCGCTTCCAAATTTCGCAATGCAGGTCAAACTTGCGTCTGCGCAAACCGGTTTCTTGTGCAAAGGAGTATTTATCAAGAATTTACCGATAAGTTTGTTGCCGAAGCCAAGAAACTAAAAGTGGGAAATGGCAATGATGAGGGTATTACTATCGGGCCATTGATTAATGCTGCGGCGGCACAAAATGTACACGGATTGGTGACAGATGCTGAAAAAAATGGCGCAACTAAGGTACTAGGCGGAGCAGCAACCCACTTGGGTGCTAATTATTATCTGCCAACAATTTTAACCAATGTCACCCCTCAAATGCGCATATTCAAAGAAGAAATTTTTGGCCCTGTTGCCCCTATAATTCCATTTGATACTGAAGAACAGGCCCTTGAATTAGCCAATGCCACTGAAGCAGGATTGGCTTCTTATGTATACACCCAAAATTATGCAAGAATTTGGCGATTTTCTGAAAACTTAGAAAATGGCATAGTCGGTATAAACGAAGGCATTATTTCTTCAGAAGTAGCACCTTTTGGTGGAATAAAACAATCGGGTAACGGTAGAGAAGGTTCTAAATACGGTATCGACGATTACATCGAGATAAAATATCTCTGTATGGGTGGCATATAAATTAGGTTAACGGTAGTTAACCTACCACAACTGCCATTAGCATTAGTCTAAAAAGTCTTTATCCCACTGTTGTTGTGCTTGCTGAGACTCGTTAACTAACCAGTCTCGAAAAATCTTGAGGGTCTGATTATTTTCATAATTTTCAGGGCAAACAAAATAGTAAGACTCTTTTTTCAGCATCATATAATTATGGGCGACCACTAATTTGCCTTCTTTTAAAAGAGGATCAGCTAGTGGTCGATACATGGGGATAATCCCTAAACCATCAACAGCGGCTTGAGTAGCCACAGCAACATTATCTAAGACAATATTTTTTTTATCCGTTTGTAGCGCGGGATAGCGACTCATTGACAACCATTGAGCCCATAACTTCGACAAATGACCATAGTGCAACCAATTGTAGTTAGCTAACGCGGTGATATCTTCAGGATCATGAGATTCGTCGAGCAAAGATGGGGAGCACACAGGTTGCACATATACGTCGATTAGCTTGTCGTAGTGACAACCTTGCCATTGATCTTCTGTTCCAAGACGAATAGCCGCATTCATATTTTCACCAGAAAAATCAATTGAATCTTTACCGGTATCGAAACTGTTGGTAAAAAATGACAAAGTAAGTTCAGGGTGGTGTTGCTCAAGCCTACAAAGCCGACTCATTAACCACGTTGAATTAACAGTAGCCGAGATCCCCAACTTTAGTTTTCGGTTTTCGCTACCATGATGCACTGTATCGGTGGCAACCTTTAAATCTGCAAAAACATTCGATATGGAGTTCGCGTAAATGACTCCTTGCTCAGTCAACTCTAAGCCCACTTTATGGCGTTCAAATAATTTAAATCCGAAATACTCTTCCAAATTTTTAATCTGCCGACTTACTGCAGATCGAGTAATGAAGAGTTCATCGGCGGCTTTGGTAAAACTTAATAAACGAGATGCGGTGAGGAATACCCAAAGAGTGTTTAGCGGTGGCAAACGTTTAGACATAAAAGCCCTTTAAAACCAATTGGTTAGCTTAAAACTGCTATACTTGAACGAGCCTTAGAGGAAAACTCCTCCAAAATTCAATACTACAGGAAGTCACTTTTCAATATATTTGATATGCAAGACAATATATCTTAACCCTATCAGATCAGCAAATTAGCCCAGCTAAATGCTGGTGATAACTTGCGGGGTCCCCCATAAGTCAGCCGTTGAAAACTGCAGGGTCAAAGCCGTTGAAACCTGCAGGGTCAAATCAGTTTATTTCGCGATCATACTAGCGGTTTTGGGGTTACTTAATAACTCTTCAAATACTTGCCAACGTGTATCGACGTTATTTGCAGTGCCTCCATTTGATGTTACATACTCGGCTACCAAGTCTTTGCCAAGATTGTAATTGATAACATAACTGCGATATTTATCGATAAAACGTGTTCTTTGATAAGCTTTTTCTTGGCTATACAGCTGGTATTTTTGCATTATTTCAGCCGCTTCATCTCTTGTGATCATCCCGTTCAAATATTGTCTTGCAGCTTCATTTCCAGCATAAGTTAATTTTCCGATTAGCTCATGTACTTGGTAATACAAATCGGCCTTACTTACATCTAAACCAGCTAAGGGAAACAATACTTCTTTTTCATAGTTAAGTCGTGATTCGCCAGGGAAGGCAACGTCGATCCCGTAATTAGCGCTGCCTTCAGCAATTAAAGACTGGGGCGAAAATAATTGATAAACGGAAAATTCTATCCATTGATTTTCCTTCACCAATTTCTGTTCTAACAAAGCATTGTATACGTGATGTCCTGGGTATCCTTCGTGGGCAGCAAGGTCTATTGCGCGGGTGATATAAATAGGAAAATCAATATTAATTTGAATAAGACTTTGCGCGTTACCTTGATAATAGTTATATCCGCTCCACGCCTTATCGGTAACATATTCCAATACAAAGTTTTCGTTTTCAGGCAGAGAAATTTTAGCTAAGGTGCGTTTGCGCGCCTCTGCAATTGCGGTTTTAAATACTATATCTATCTTATCTTTTGGAATTTCAAATTGGCTGGTAAAATCAACATAGCGTTGCGATAAAGCCCCTTCTCCTGGCAATAAGCCGTTTAGCTGAGCAAGCAGAGCGTCAAAGTATTCAAGCTCAAATTTGGGTGGTGCGGCGTCATATAACAAGTTCGCTTCTTGGTCAAAGCTATACTCTTTCCCAGCTAACATATTTACTTTTGTTTTGATCGCAATTAGCTGTTTTTCTAGCATTTCTCGCCGGGCTTGCTGGTCTGTTGGAATAGCATCGTCTGCCAGCTCTTTAATCTCACGAATTAATATTTCGACAGTTGCGCTTAACTCATCGGCAGGAAAAGCAGCCCCCTGCTCTAAGTCATCCGGCTTGAGCTCCTCTGGTCCGTAATAGGCATCAACAATATCACCGTCAAACTGCCCTACCTGTAATACCAGTTTTACATAGTCTGTGGCGATACTATTTAAATCCCGTTGCACAATCTTACTTTTAACATCTTGATTGGCGACGGCTTGGTTACTTTCAGTGGTAGTATTGCAGCCAAATAAACTGGCGATGAGAACGACCAGAATCGGTGATTTTTTCAATCTATATTCCTTAATATCAGTGAAGGGGTCAGCACAAATTTCAAGGATTTAAAATGCCGACAAGTGCCATTTGATGAATGATAAGGGAAAGTGAACCTAGCCCGCAACCTCGGTGATTTTAAACAACAAACAACGAGTAAAGCAAAACCTTGCCACATAAATAGCTAAGTTTTGCGGTTTCCTGGCGTCTATTGTTTTCACTGCATGACACAAAGGTGGCGATTTTTGTGTTTTTTAATGGCTAGCTTTTTCGCCCCAAATTTCTTCTAAACGCTGATCACGACCACAGTTCCAACGGTATATTTTGTAGCGAACGGGGCTTTTTTTATAAAAATCTTGATGGCCAATCTCTTCGCCTTTAATTGGGTAAAAACGGCTTGCCGCTAATACAGGAGTTACCAGTTTTTGTGCGGGAAATTGAGTCTGTACAGCAGCTTTTGATTTTTCAGCAATCGCTCTCTCTTCATCATTAGCAACAAAAATTGCACTTAAGTAGCTGTGACCTTTATCACAAAATTGTCCTTCAGCATCGAAAGGGTCAATATTAACCCAGTAGTGATCTAAAATTTGCTGATAACTCACCACATTAGCATCATAAGTAATTTTAACCGCTTCATAATGTCCACGATGATTGCCGTTGTATGTGGGATTAGGCGTATCACCACCGGTAAAACCTGATACCACATCAGATACGCCATTTAATTTCTCAAAATCAGACTCCATACACCAAAAACAACCACCCGCTAGGATAGTCTCATCAGCTTGCACATTCGCCGTAAAAATCGACACACTGAATATCAGCGCAGACAAAATAGTTTTCATAAACATCCTTCAAACAACAATCGTAGACCCACCAAAATGTGGCACTCTAAGATAAAGAACAGGAAAGTCGCTTTCTGCTTTCATTAATGTGTGCTGCTAATATTTTGTTTCGGAAAACCAACAAGAATTTTGCACGCCATTATTTATATAAAATCGTTAAACGATGTTTTGGGTATTGCGTTTGCGGGAATTATCAGTTGCTATGGGTTGCATGGGGTAACTTTACCCCATGAGTCGTCGAATGGAACTGATCAACGTTCGCTTAAAACAAGTCTCAATGCGAGCGCGGTAAACACGGTTCCGGCAATTCTATTCATAATCACCTGTGCTTTTGTCGATCCTTTTAACCAATCTCCTAGATAGCCCGCAAACCATGCAATCAAGCTAAAGATAACAAGCGCGGTAATAATAAAAACAGCGCCAAAAACTAACATTTGTAGGGTAACTGAGCCTTTACTGGGATCGGCAAATTGAGGAAGAAAAGCAAGGAAAAATATCGCTACCTTAGGATTGGTAATATTCATAATAATGCCCCGTGAATAGAGCTGCTGCCAAGCTAGCTTTGCGTTTCCTGCTGCTTCTAATCGAGTGGCACCTGCGCGAAAAGCCTGAAAAGCTAGGTAAAGCAAATACACTGCGCCCACGACTTTAAGAATATTGAACGCCAGTTCGGAGGTTTGAAAAATGACAGCGACACCTAGTGATACAGCAGCAGTATGCACTAACAGCCCAGTGCAGAGTCCTAGTGTCACTAAAATCCCTGCTTTACGACCATTCAATGCCGACTGGGTTAAAACAAAGATATTATCCGGTCCAGGTGCAACAGAAAGTGCCGCCGAAGCTGCCAAAAACATGAATAAGGTCTCAATGGGTATCATCTATGTACGCTCTTTGATTGCCTAATGTATAAAAACTCGTTTCTCACCCTTTCAAGATTACCCAGCATACAACGCCCTGTAAACCGGTATAGCCAGAATTCTTATGAGTCAAAATATAGGGATAGTCGAATAAAGTTTGCAGCATTGTGCGCTAAATCTCCTCCAAAAATGCACATTTCCGCGTTTTATTTAATGCTAAATTGCACACGAATTAAACGCATGAATGCGAATAACAAGTAGCTTTGTGAAGAAAAGTGAGTGAATTATGTTTGAAAAAAAATATCGAATAAGAGAACTATGCATTGCCAGTGTTTTGTCATTGTTGGTCGCTTGCGGAGGCAGTTCATCAGATACTGCGCTTGCCCAAGATGATAGTGACACTGATACAGGTTCAGGAACAGATACAGGTTCAGATACCAGCACCTGCGACACTCCGATGACAGAGCTATCCAGCGCTTTTCTTGAATTCGTAGCTGCACCAAATGTTACCGTTGTGCTGTCTGAAGATGGCTGCACAGTCGCGCTTGAATCAGCAGGTAAACCCGACCACACATCGTCCTATTGGGATTCAGGCAACGAAAGTGGTTTATATGTTGAACCTGAAGATGCTGAATTATTTGATCAGCAACGCTCACCGGGTGATATTGAAGATTATATTAACGACTATGATTTAACCGTTCCGGTAAATCCTGAGCTTGCCGCAACTTCGTCTGCCACACCTCTTGGCGCTATTGGTATTGCCATAAGCGGCGCTCCCATATTCAATGATTCAGAAGGTAACGGTGACGTATCTTTAGGAGTTATTCAAGGATTCGACCGCAATGGTGCTCACACAGGGCCCGAAACCTACCATTATCATTTAGAGCCTAGGGCAGTTTCATATGATGATGATTCACTGGTTGGGATTATGGCCGATGGATTTTTTATATTTGGAAGACGCTGCTATTCAACAGCTGGCTACCCAACGGATCTAGATGAGTCCAATGGCCATACGTCGGTCACTCTGTACACTGGCGGATCAGAAGAAGATGCTGAATATCATTATCATGTTTCAACCGAACAATACTTGAACGGTGACTACTATTTAATCTTCCCAGGTAACTTTCAGGGTACACCGAGTGATATCAACTGATAAGCAAAGGTTTTTTTGCTTAGGCCTGCGCTCAATATGTGTACTGGCAGTGCTGATGGTGGGCGCTATAACGGCGGCTACGACATTAGCACCTGTTACGCCGCTTGTTATTGAAAAATCAGAAATTTCGATAAACAGCCAAGGGCAGCGGGTATACCAAGACGAACCCTTTAATGGTGACATGGTGAGTTATCACCCATCGGGAAGTATCGCGACCAGCGACCAATTCGTGAATGGTAGGCGTCAGGGCCATGCAAGGAAATGGTTTGAAAATGGGACTTTAGGTTATGAGTCCCACTATGTTTCAGGTAAACGTGACGGTGACACCAAAACATGGTGGATCAATGGTAATCCACGGTCTCACTTTGTGTATGTCAATGGCAAAGCAGAAGGCACCGCTTGGCGCTGGTATAGGAACGGTGCCAAGTTTAAGAAATTTAACTATCTCGCGGGCAAACCCATAGGGTTACAACAAGCCTGGCGATTAAACGGAAAACTATTTTCCAATTTTGAATACAAAAATGGACGGATTTATGGTCTTAGAAAAGCAAATAACTGTGTTGGGGTTGAAGATGAAGTCGTTTCACCAGATTACTACCAAAATCAAGCAAACAATTCTCTTTAGCGGATTAGTATTAAGTGCGTTTGCTCACGCATCCGATACTTTACCTTACTATAATAGTGAAGAATTTACGCCTATCTGGCTAGAGCCAGATAGTAAAGAGCTTGAAAACTTTCATCAAATTCCGCCGTTTAGTTTTATTGATCAAGATGGCAAAGAAGTAAGCGAAAAAACCTTTGAAAATAAAATCTATGTTGCCGGATTCTTCTTTAGTACTTGCCCAGGAATTTGCCCATCGATTAGATCGAAATTGATTGCGGTTCAAGAAAGGTTCATTGATGATCCTGAAGTGAAAATTCTTCAACACTCTATTAGACCAACCTCTGATTCAGTTGCTTTGTTGAAAGATTATGCGGATACCAATGGCATCGTTAGTGGCAAATGGCATTTAGCCACCGGAGATAGGGACGCGATATATTCACTTGCCAAGTCGGCCTATTTTGCCAGTGAAGATTTGGGTAACATTCAAAACACAGATGATTTTTTACATACCGAAAGTCTGTTATTGATTGATCAAAACCGACATGTTCGTGGCATATACAATGGTCTTAACAAAGCCTCTGTGGCCTATCTAATAGCCGACATTGAAAGCTTAAAAAAGACAAACACTGCAAAACAATAAGACCAACAAAACCTGCGGGATCTGCCCCGCAGGTTTTTGCTATTTTTGAACGAGCTTAGCGATTTACGCTATGACAGTTAGTACAGGCACCAGACACTTTCCCAGCCAAGTAATAACTCGGTTTTTCCAAAGACGCGGCAATGCGTGCATTGTCTACTTTACTTACAAAGTCACGCATATAGTCTTGAAGAAAAGGGTGACTGGCCCCCGCATCTCCTGCGCGCAATCCAGAAGCTATCTTTTCAATATTCTGCAAAGTAGATAATACTTGCTGTTGTTGCTTAGCAAAACCGACACTTTGCGGCTCATGTTGCTGGCTTAGCGCAAACTCTAAAACACGCATTTGTTGTGCGAGGCGATCCATATCTGAACGCAATTTCGACGGTTCAACGTATTTAAAATCTGGCGGGTAAGTGACTTTTCTGAGATTGGTGGCCATCTGACTGGTGCATCCCTGGATGAACATAACGCCAAAAAGCAGAAGGGAAACAGAGAAGAGCAATAAACCTTTGTGCATTTTCATTTTATAGCCGCCTTGTCATTGTCAAAAAGCTTGCTAAAAATTAAAGCGCTTTCTCAGTCTCAGTTATTTGCGCAAACAATTGATCTTTAAGTACCACACGTTGCTTTTTTAACGATTCTAGATATTCGTCTGAGACCGCCTCATTCTGTTCTTCAATGTGATGAATCTGCTTATTGACATCATGATACTCGTCAAACTGTTTAACAAAATGCCGATCATTCATTTTAAGATGACGGATAGTGTGTTTATGCTCTGGAAGATCATGACTAAGCGTATGTTTTTCTACTTGCATGCTGAATTTACCTCATATTTATGGTTTAAATTTGACAATTTCAGTGTACGCCTTAGACAGCCTTATATATTGATCTAGGTCATGTTTAACGGGATAAACTACTGAGTTAATAGCACGTCTAAATTCTTTCAAAACTTTTAGAGGCTCCCTGCTTTTGAAAGTAAAATTTGAATCTACGTTAGTGTCGTCGACTTTCCTAATATTACTGATTCCTACTGAATTTGATCGCAATAATGCAGAAACAGAAAGGCTTTTGACAAAAAACAGGTCTACTCTATCAAGAGTAAAAATGGTCAGAATGATAAGTCACTTACATCTGGCGAATTGGACAGAGTATTACGTTTGGAGTAAGCAAAAATTGTGAACAACACTGAAATTCAAATTGGCTTACCATGTGTTTACGAGCAATTGTGTTTTTGGTCTGGAGTGGGCATTGCTTTTTTGTTTGTAGCCATAATTGTTGCAATCGTTGTCTCTGTTTGGCGGGATAAAATAAAACAGAGAAAAAAGCGCGAAGAGCGACTAAAGCAACGAAAGCGCAAGTTTGATTAACACAGTTTTCTTGTCACTATTACTCTGGTAATTAGGGCGGCAATCCATCGGCTGCAATCAAGGCTGTCATCATGGCTTTTCAGATTCCTGTCACCTTGATATGACACGCCTCTACCTTCTTCAGATATCAGGTAAATCATTAATTAAAAAGACACAGTGCAAATGGCGATATTAGTTAACCATTGATGTAAGAATTACCAAACTCTTGTTTAATCGTATCTAAATAATCCTTCAGTGAATGCTTCTTATAATAGTGGTTCAGCATTGCTGATGGCTTAGCTTTATTATCGCAAAACTCACACTGCACTTTCACTTCGGGTGCGTCGTCTATTGCCTTTTGCAGTCCACTTTCAATACGATGATGCTGTACCTGAAGCTTTTCGGTTGTTTCTGTTATTGTGTAAATATCGGTAACAGGATCCTTTGACATGTATCCGTAGTCAACAAGTGCTCTTCGTAAGTGATCTACCGCATACATCGGCTCAGACAAATATCGACGACTAATTGAACCGACAATTATTTTGTCCAGCTCATGTCTAGTGTATGAGGTTCTATCTAACAACGAGAGAATAAATTCTGATATACGGTTTTTTTTGCTTCTTAATTGCACTGGCTTGCACCTTCATCACGATCAACTTTAAACTTAAAAGTCATATTGACACTGTAAAGACTACACCAAAACTCCGGAAAATTTAGCCTTTCTATAACCCATTAATCTGTTTTCAAGATCATTTTTAAAAGATGGGTGTCTTCTTTATTATTGTATTCTTTATTGCAAAACTACTGTGCTAAGCTTGGCAAACATATCAGGAGGGATTCGATTTGTTATTACGAAGAATTTCACAACACGTCAAAGAACAGAATTGGTTTGCTGTTGCCATCGATTTTTTCATAGTCGTGGCCGGCATCTTGATTGCGTTTCAAATCACCAGTTGGAATGAAGAACGCAAAGACAACAAACGTGAGCAACAAATCATAGAACGGTTACACTCCGACTTTACGATGCTTGAGAAAAATACCGACGAGTATATTGAATTTCTTGAGGTTAACGCACCGATAATAGAAAAGTTCCAGCAACAAATTATCAATTATCCCAAAGGTACGGATTTGGAGCTGATGCAAAGTTTCTTTGAAACGGCATTCAACTTGCCCCCTCCTGAAGGCCATTCAGATACATACCAGCAGCTTATAACCAACGGTGATATGAGCGTTTTAAACAACGAATCTTTACGCGCTGAACTTGTGAACCATGCTTCTTTAACGAACTTATACTTGCACGCAAGCCAAGCTAGTCGTGAGTGGTCAAGGCCATATGTGACGCCGCTTGTACGGCTAGATTCTTTACTTCAAGTTTTACCGATGGATGAGGCTGTATCATCGTCAGGGTCCAGAGCGGATTTAATTATCGCCATTAACCTTTATAAAGATATTTTTGAAGGCCAACTACTATTGCTGAAAGATCATAAAGCAAGCTTTGCTAAAGTTAACGGCATGCTCATCAAGGAAAAAAGCTAAGTCATACTTTAAACATGCATACTTTAAACATAAACAAAGCTTTAAACATGGACAGGCATCTTTTTTACTTTACACCTTTAAACATGGACAGGCACTATTAAGGTATTCGTGATATCGACTTATTATTTTTAGTGTGGCTTAACAAAACGTTTTAACGCGTTCGAATTTTAGGTAAATAGATACGGCAATCATCGATTTCTGGTGACTGAGTATCATTGAGGTGAATTTAGCGCGAGGCTAGGCCTGCCTCTTGTGCAAAAAGATGCCTGAAATGAAAAGTGATTAAGGAGGGCGTTAACCCAATGAACTCGCTTGCCGACGCTTTCGTTTGTAGTGTTTTAAAGTGTCTGCTTGTCCTGCAGCCACACTAAAATGTGTTTCAAAGGTTAAAAACATATCTTGCCAGCTGTGTTCATCGAATCCTAAACGCTGCAATATGGGCGATTCACTCATATCTATTGCCCCTCGTTTGTCAGGATTGATATTGCGCCCTGATAGGTCCACCAATTGTAGATAGTCGACTAAATCAAACGTTAGTCCTGCCGGTTGTGACTGCTTTGGATTGCCAACAAAGAGCATTAACGTAGAGGGCTGATACCCTTTTTTAAAATCATGAATGCGACGTTTTATGCTGGTATGGTGAGATGATTCTGGGGTGGTGGCCATTTTAGCCCGTATGGGATTTAAATCTACATACACCATACATGCAGCTAATGCATGTTCATCCAACAGAGCTTGTGATTTGAACCGCCCTTCCCAAAAATGCCCCGTACAGTTATCTTCTAGGTTTGCTTGTCGGGCGATGGGCTCATTCAATTCTCGCATAAACCAGCTGATATCAATTAATCGACTTCGATAAACCGATAAGGTTGAATTAAGTGTGATGCGTTCAGCCTCACTAAGCTCAGTAGCTTGCTCAGATGTGAACTTTTGTGAAAGCAGCGTGCCCTTGTGAAGCATATGCCAGCGCTGAGCAACCTCTTTATCCGTCCAATGTTTTGCTTTGTCAGAGTTCACATGCAATACCACATGAGTATGATTACTCATCACCGCATACGCACACACGTCAATGGCAAAGACAGTGGTCAAAAATAACAATCTGTCTTCTACCCACTGGCGACGATGCTCATAGCTTTTCCCTGTCAGTTTATCTTCGCCGCACAAAAAAGCCCGTCGAACACAGCGGGATACGCAATGATAATAAGGGGTGTCTGAAAGACTGATTTGGCGCTTCCTTGGTAATGGCATAATTCATTCCTTGAATTAAGAATACTTTAAGCATAGTTGATGTGAGGTTACTCAAGGTCTAGTTTATGGCTGTCCATGTTAATAGGTACTTTTTGTTGAGGTACGCTATTTACTGTAGTACATTTATTGTTCTATTTGGCACATCCTAGATTACTCACATTGATGAGATGCAGTACTGATCTTAAGGAGAAGAACAGTGAAACGAGTATCATTTTACACGAGTTTTATTTCAGTAAGCATCGCGATATTTTTATCTCAAATAGCCTTCGCCTCCCCTAGCAAGCAGAAAGACATGGCAATCGATTGTCAGCAAAGTGATACTGCCCAAAACGGTTACGCTGTTCACAAACGCATTATGGTTTCCACCCACCCGGCTTTTCGCCCTTTGTGTTTACCAATCTATAAAGACACCTTGATAATCGAGGGTGAAGACACTGATGCGTATCTTAGCTTAGTTGGCTACCATCAAAACAAAATTTACTTCGAGCGGGATACAGTAAGTGCAAGTAACGCACAGCCAAACCGCGAGTATGATAATTACCGCAAACGCTCAGATGGGCGAAAAAGACGCTATATAAATGTCACGATACCAAATAATGATGTTTTTTCGAGAATGGTTGTTTATGTATTACCCTGGGCGCTTTTCAACGATGAGTATTATTTGCATTATTTTTGCGGTAATAATTGCAAACCAGGAAAAAAACGCCTGCCCTCGCGATGGGGTGGAAACGGTGCCAATCAATTTGAGCAAAAAAGAACCTTTCAAACGTTCATGAACGAGGCGTTTCCTGCTATCGAAAACGCTTCGCTGCCTGTTGATAGTGCGTACGCGTATATCATTTCTAATGGAAACAGTAGCTATAACTTTGCCACCGGCAAGCTTGAAATATCACTGAGTTTTTATGCTGGCGGTGTGTACAAGCCAAAAGATAAAACCCAACTATTAAAGCATACCGCAATATACGAAAACCCCGCGCTTTACGATAAAAATAACACCTCTTCAGAAACCGGGATAATCAAAATATTGGATCGTGCAACGAGCATTTACGCGATAGAGGTCGATGAGGTACTTGCGGAAAAAATATACATAAACAAAGGTATACGCTGCCTCGCTAAGATAAAAACTCTCGATTGGATATTTGCAGACAGCATTGATTCCACATTGAGGGGTAAAACGTTTATGCCTATTTGGGAGTCGGCAAGTGATCAGATCGACTGTTACTCGAATAATCAATTTAATGAACTTTACTTTTCCTTCAACTGGCGAACAGGAAAGCGTATCTAGCGCACAGTAAACTCTAAGGAATAGACCATGACCCCAATACAACTTCGTAGTATTTTACTGATACTTATCGTTACGATTTACGCAATACCTCACAATGCCCTTAGTAACACCATGAGCGACATGACAAGTTCTGCAAAATCGGCTAACCAATCAGTAAACCTACCGGACAGTTCGGTATTTGCGAAAGGTATCCGTGGCTTTTGGGTAACCAGAATTCAGGCGGATGAAAACTCACAACAAAACATCATCATTAATTTTAATTCCCTTAAAATTCCGCCAACCCCCAATAACCCACCTTTTTTAAGATCCGCTAAATTTGGTACTGTTAGCGCAGTGGTAAATGGAAAGACATGTACCTTTGAGGTAGTAACCGCATTAGAAGACAAAATTCAGATGTCATTTTCGGTATCTCTTTCTCCTTTCTATCGCGTTAATAAAAAAGGGAAAATACGCAATGAGAAACAACTGGAAAGGTGCCGTGCATTAGGGTTAAACACTATTGATTTTTATGCCATAAAGCCAAAACTATTGGGAGGCAGCATTCACTTTGAGAATGGAAATAGTGTAAACGCGTTATTTAAGCCACAAGGTGGCGCAAGATTAAAGTTGAATGGCCAAACAATTATTGCAGAGAATGCGAAGCGATTCGACGTGACACCACCTGCCCCAGCAACAAAAAAATCTAAACAGCATGAAGTAGCTAAAGGTGCGCCAACCCAAACGTTGGAACCACCACACAATGCTCCGCCAGCTAAGCCGTTAGGCAATGCTGGTAAGCAATGGGCCACCGCGGATCACGCTTTTACTCTCAAAAACCTCAACTACAAAACATTTCATTTGCCGGTATATGAGGGTATCCCAGCACTGGTCAGCAACGGACTTCTTTCCACGGGGACAAAAGCAGCGCCATCTTATCAACCCAATTATACTCCATCTAATGTACCTGACTGGCAAGGACGTTTTCGAGCCCTTAGAGATTTTCTAGACATTGCTTCATTTATTGACAAAAACGAACTGGTGAAGTGGTATAAAACTACCCCAAAAGGTGAAAATGGCGGTGCCCCCTCCTATGATGTCGCTCTAGCCAAGCGCCGCGCAGACTGGATGCTAGAAAGGCTAAAAAAAGCGTTTTTAAGTTCTGCAGAGGTTGCACATATACACAAGTACTTCTGCCCCGATATAAATATGAAAAGCGTAGATTTTTCACTTAGCCGTTGTAGCGTATTTAATGGCAATCCGTTTGAGCAAAGACGATTACTGAGGACCTTTTTAGACGAAGCAATACCTGAACTTATGCAGTACGCCGAACCATTGAAACATATCACCCGTGTTGCTGTGCTTAACTGGTCGCTCATGTCTGAATATAGCTTCGACGACAAAGGCTTTCTAGTTCAGCTATTCACTGATTATGGTTTCTATCCCTATGGTGAAATCGTAACCACATCGCCCAGTGATTACAGCCGTAAATTCAAAGAGAAATATGCTGTGTTTGAAACTATGTACATCGGACCCAAAATGGGATTATCAGGAAGAGGGTCCCATGGTGCCTATTTGCCTATGGATGAAGACGAAGCAGAAACGCTTATAAACAAAGCCCAAATTAACAATAAACGCTATGCGTCCTTTATGACTATTGAACTCATTCCAGAAGACCACGAAGCCTACAAACAGCGAATTCTGACTGAAAAAAAACTGACAGCTAGAGAATATCAATATGAATTGGTTTCAAGTCATGTAGTGCTGTTCCTTGCGACGCAAGAAGGCATGTTGCCACTTCATACATTCCCGGCAGATGTGAAACCGATAAAATAAGCTCTGCGCCCTTCTTCAAAGTCGGCTGATTGCTTGGGTTAAGCTACTAAAATTTGGCGTCATATTGGTTTTGTGAAACATCTTTGCCATCAAATATAGGTTTAACTTGGCCATGAGTGCAATTGGTACAGGGAAATATAGAGTGATATATCGGCATCCAACCTTGAAATAGTAAATTTTTTAGTAAGTACGTGGAAACAACTCTTTGTCACAAATTCTTATTCACTGTCGGCTTTTTCGAAATTGTTTTACAAGTACTGCGGCGAACCATCCAAAAAAGAATAAAGCGGGCGCACCTCACCCCTTGTAAAATTAATGCCTTTTTGTCTCAAATTAATGCATTCAGCCATGCCTACTATGGAAATGTTTATTCATATGGCTACTTAAACCAAAACGTAACTCCAGCCTAAAAGCATTTCTTAAAAGCAATGACCGAAAACCTGGGTAAAGTTGACAAGCAGAATATGTCGAACCTCAACTAAGCAAACTTCAACATAGTTAGTTTTCTGAGGGTCTAGTTTGTGGCTGTCTACGTTGATCGTGATTTATGGCTGTCCACGTTGACGGTTCCTCACGTCCCAGTTTATTGGCTGTCTACGTTGATCTCTTCCCTAGGGTCTAGTTTGTGGCTGTCCATGTTACGTTGTGTGTGGCTGTCCATGTTTGTTGATGTTAATGTTGTTGATCCTACGTTGATGGCTGTCCACGTTGATCAATGGCTGTCTACGTTGATCAGATGTAATATCCTTGAGGAGCGAGATATGTACTTTGGCTTCAGTATCGATCAGATTAGCGCCCTTTCAGATACACTAGAAAATCTTAAATACGTATATCTAAAAAGTAAGACACGCTGGTATCGAATAAGGAGTAGCCATCGGTTTGGTAGCTAAACTGCTTACCACTGCGAATCTGTGATATCCATCAATTCCTGATGGCGATAGCCTAAACTTCAAGCCCGGTAAAACCAATACGTTTACATATTGGATACGCTAAATACTGCAATCTCTCATGGCCCACACATCTCCTTTCACCGTGAACTCGGTATAAATACTCAGCGATATTTAACGCCAGTTAACGCTACTTAAAAATCGACGAGCGTAAGTTTCATTGATCAGCGCTGCGCTAACTTATATTCTTCATGGGGATATATTCGCACTGTGTTCACTGAAATATTTAGGGAGAAAAAATCGTGAAAGCTACGTTTAATCAATTTTTGCGCATCTGCGTTGGTGCCTCAGTCGCATTAACACTGACAGCTTGTAGTGATAGTGATGACAGTGATGAATTAATAGAGGGCGTATTTCTAGACAGTGCAGTAGAGGGCTTACAATACACCACGGGAACAACTTCGGGGATCACTGACGACGAAGGTACATTTTTATACAGTGAAGGTGATACAGTTACCTTTTCGATAGGCAATATTCAACTTGGCACGGTGACTGGCGATGCCATTGTTTCTCCCTATTCATTTGCAACCACAAACTCTACGGATATCGCCATTAATATTGCGCGATTTTTACAAACTTTGGATCTCGACGGAGATCCCTCAAATGGTATAGAGATTAGTGAAAACGTGCGCCTAGAAGCTGAGAATTATACCATTAGCTTTGATATTGCTAGCGCAGCCTTTGCCGAAAATAGTGAAGTCACGGCTGCCCTCGCACAACTCGCCAGCCACTTAGAATATAACTACGAACGCATGGTATCCATAGACAATGCCGTTGCGCACTTAGACACCACTCTCACTAGTATTGATGATGAAGCCAATAGCGACGACACGGACACCGGGGATGATACTAGCAGTGACGACAACACGGACACCGGCGATGATTCTGGCAGTGACGACGACACGGACACTGGCGATGATTCTGGCAGTGACGACGACACAGACACTGGCGATGACACTGGCAGTGACGACGACACAGACACTGGCGATGACACTGGCAGTGACGACGACAC
>NZ_JAUORY010000011.1:0-148526 GCF_030548145.1 Aliiglaciecola sp. 2_MG-2023 | reverse complement strand
TTGGGGTATAGCCAAGCGGTAAGGCAGCGGGTTTTGATCCCGCCATTCGTTGGTTCAAATCCAGCTACCCCAGCCATATTTAAGCCCAAGATTTTGTCTTGGGCTTTTTTATTTGTTGTCAAATGATAGCCCTCCTTCTCTTTACATAAGAACTAGATCACTTCAAACTGCAGCTATAAAAATTATAAATGGGCAAGGATTCGAGTGATAAACGACATTGTAAGTTTCATAAACGATCTATTATGGAACAGAGGGTTAAGTGTTTTATGGGAAACCGAAGGGGAGCAATCTAATTTTTACTTTCCTATACTTGCAGTCATGTTGGTATGTGCTGGAGTATGGTTCACTGTCAGGTTAGGTTTTTTACAATTCCGACATTTCGGGCACATGTTTAGCATCATGAAAAACAGTACCCAAAGTGATGCATCAGGAATTAGTTCATTTCAAGCATTGTGTACCAGCCTATCCGCTCGAGTAGGCACTGGAAATTTGGCTGGCGTCGCGGTTGCCATTTCACTCGGTGGCTCAGGTTCGATTTTCTGGATGTGGATGATTGCCTTGCTTGGTATGGCAACAGGCTTCGCAGAAAGCGTTTTGGGCCAACTTTATAAAGTCCGAGATATAAATGGTGAATTCCGAGGCGGTCCCGCCTACTACATTCAACAAGGTCTCAATAAACGCTGGTTAGCGGTGCTATTTTCATTATTCCTGTTTTTGGGATATGGATTTATTTTTAGCGCCGTACAAGCAAACACTATTACTGACGCTTTAAATCACGCCTATGAAATTCCGACCCATTATTCAGGTCTAGTGATTATCCTAATGGCCGGTATGATAGTCGTTGGCGGCCTTCGCGCTATTGCCAGATTCGCCGAATGGATAGTGCCTTTTATGGCCATTACATATGTTTTGGTAACCTTGGGAATTGCCATCGCTAATTACGAACTTGTCCCTGCTATGCTTTCAGACATAATTTCATCAGCCTTCGGTTTACACGAAGCTGCGGCTGGGGCCTTAGGTGCAGCAATTAAGAATGGTATACAACGAGGGCTTTATTCGAACGAAGCCGGATCTGGAAGTGTACCCCATGCAGCAGCTGGAGCATCACCGAATCCTAACCACCCTGTTTCACAGGGTTATGTACAAATGCTCGGTGTCTTTATAGATACAATGATCTTATGTACTTGCACAGCCATTGTCATATTGTTAGCAGGTGGTTCAAGTAGTGAGCAGATGGAAGGTATACGTTTAACCCAAGATGCGATGGGCAGTCACTTAGGTGAATTTGGCGGTGATTTTGTTGCGGCAGCCATTAGTTTATTCGCATTTACGTCTGTTGTTGCCAATTATGCGTATGGAGAAAGTAATCTCCACATGTTTAAATTAGACAATAAAGTCGGACGCTGGGTATACACGGGCGGTTATCTTTTGATGATTTTTTGGGGTTCAATGGCCTCATTACCAAAAGTCTGGGCAATGGCCGATATGGCGTTAGGCTTGATGACATTTATTAATATTATCGCCATAGTGTTAATGACTCCCACGATAGTTTCAATCAGCCAGGATTACTTTGAAAAACGTAAGAAAGGTCAAAAACCAGAATACTTAAATGGTGACTGTGAGATCCAAGGCGAAACTGAAAAAGGAATCTGGGGGAAATAACCCCCTTCCCTACAGGATTGGCGCTGGTTTAGGTCAATCCTAATGCTACCTTCATAACTTGTTTTTTAATTGGTCCGGCATTCTCAGCCAAACTCAAACCAAGGTTTCTGAGTAGTTTCAAAGGCAAGTTATCATTGCTAAATGCCGCGTAAATTGCATCCATAGTCGACATCATTAATAAATTCGATGATTTTCGTTTATTTTCATATTGTTTTAATAATGGCAGCACTGAGGTTGCTTGTTTATCCCAGTTACTCAAACATTCTAAAAGTGCAGACACATCACGAAAACCTAAATTCACACCTTGTCCTGCTAATGGATTAATGGTGTGCGCTGCGTCGCCGATTAATACTGAATTACCTTTGCAATATTGATTTGCATGCATCCGTGTTAATGGAAAACTAGCGCTTTGAAGTATCTCAAAATCGCCAAGTTTTTTAGGAAAATTCGCCATAATTTGGGTTTTCAAATTACTTAGATTCAGACGTTTTAACTCTGCAATTTTATCCGCTGAGTCATACCAAACCAATGAAGCAAAACCATCATACAACGGTAGGAATGCCAAAGGGCCTGAGGGTTTAAATTTCTGCCAGGTTATATCTTGCTGTTTAGCGTCCGCCAATTTGATGTTGATGCCCATCGCATGTTGCTTATACTGCCAGCCTTGTTGACCAATATTCAAGCTACTTCTCACCTGCGAATTTGCCCCATCCGCCCCGACTAAAATAGTACATTGGTAAGATGAATTATCAGCGGTATTAATGATATTGGGTACACCGTTTTGAATTTCTTTAATCGTTGCCCCACTTACCAAGGTAATATTTGGCAAGGAATGAATACGATTTAGCAATGCCAACTGAATTAATCTATTCTCAATAATGAAACCCAGTTGCTGCTGATTTATTTCATTACAATCAAATTGCGTCGCGCCCTTGTCGCTTTCCCACACTAACATTTTTTTAAATGGGCAAAAGCGCATGGATTGAACATCTTGCCAGGCTCCCAAAGAATTCAATAATGAATAAGCATTAATGTTAATGGCGGACACTCGCATATCTGGCGGCTGTTCAGGAGAGTACGCTTCGGGTAATTTCGCTTCAAATATAACAACATCGAGCCCCTGCTGAGCAAGTCCTACAGCAGTTGCAGCACCCACCATTCCTCCACCAACAATACCTACATCAAACATATTTTTTAATCACGCTGAATTACTTTTGATGGCTATATCATACTGAAATAAATCCAGTTTAATCAGTAAAAAATTAAATAAATTAGGGGACATGATCGCGCCGCAGTTAAATAACAGATGAAAGCTAGATCCAATCAACAAATAACGTTAAAATAAGCGGTTCGGTTTAGCCAGTTTGTAACAAATTTGTCTAGCATAGTCAGTCGATGGTGGCGTCTAAATGGCATATAAAAATTAGGGTTTAAAAACGCAATATGAGCAAAAAGTTATACATTAAAACGTGGGGCTGTCAAATGAACGAGTATGATTCGGAAAAAATGGCCGATCTACTTGATGCTACTCATGGTTATGAGCTTGCTGACGAAGCAGAAGATGCTGATGTTATTTTGTTGAACACCTGCTCTATTCGCGAAAAAGCCCAAGAAAAAGTATTCCATCAATTGGGGCGCTGGAAAAACTTAAAAAAACACAAGCCTGAATTGATTATCGGTGTGGGCGGTTGTGTTGCCTCACAAGAAGGCACCACGATAAGACAACGAGCACCTTTTGTGGATTTGATTTTTGGTCCGCAAACATTGCATCGATTGCCAGAGATGATCAACCAGATAAAAGGTGGCTCAAAATCAGTTATTGATGTCAGTTTCCCTGAGATTGAAAAATTTGACCGTCTACCGGAACCACGGGCAGATGGTCCAAGCGCATTTGTTTCTATTATGGAAGGATGTTCCAAATACTGCAGTTTTTGCGTTGTACCTTATACACGAGGCGAAGAAGTAAGCCGTCCGGTTGATGATGTGTTACTCGAAGTAGCGCAACTTGCTGAACAAGGTGTTCGCGAGGTAAATCTACTTGGTCAAAATGTAAATGCATTTAGAGGACCTCATTTCGATGAAAGCATTTGCAACTTTGCCGAATTACTTGAATTAATTGCCTCCATCGATGGCATCGATAGAATTCGTTATACAACGTCTCATCCGGTTGAGTTTACTGATGATTTGATTGAAGCCTACGCGTCGATTCCAGAATTGGTTGATCACCTGCATCTTCCTGTGCAAAGCGGCGCAGACCGAATTTTAAATTTGATGAAACGTGGCCATACAGCTATCGAATTTAAATCAAAAATTCGTCGACTTAAAAAGATTCGCCCTAATCTTTGTATGTCCTCAGACTTTATTATTGGTTTCCCCGGAGAAACAGATGAAGACTTTCAAGCGACAATGGATTTAATCCAAGCAATAGATTTTGATATGAGTTTTAGTTTCATCTATAGCGCACGACCAGGTACGCCTGCGGCCGACTTGCCAGATGACGTCAGCGAAGAAACCAAAAAACAACGTCTGCAAATTTTACAAAGTAGAATTAATCAACAGGCCTTGCGAATAGCCAGAAATATGCTTCACACGGAACAACGTATATTAGTTGAAGGCCCATCGAAAAAGAATCCAATGGAGTTGTCTGGCCGTACTGAAAATAATCGTGTTGTAAACTTCGAAGGTACACCAGACATGATTGGTGAATTCATCGATGTCAAAATTACTGACGTGTTCGCGAACTCATTGCGAGGAGACGTTGTCAGACGTGAAAAAGATATGGGCTTGAGAGTCAGTGTTGCACCTAAATCTATCTTGTCAAAACAGACAGTTCAAGAAGATGCATTAGGTGTACAGAAATTTTCGCCAACATCACATTAAACTAGTCAAAAAGGTAAAATTCAATTTTGAGTACTATTGTCAGCAGCGAAGTGTTTTTAGAACCAGCCGATCACAAACGTCTATCAAGTTTGTGCGGACCATTAGATGACAACATAAAGCAAATAGAACGCCGTTTAGGGGTTGAAATCACATATCGCAATAATGAATTTAAAGTGATAGGCGATCCTTTACAAAGTAACGGTGCGGCCGAATTACTTAAATTGCTTTATATCGAAACTCAACCTATTAAAGGTAAGATCCCAATGTTGGAATCTGATCAGGTTCACTTAGCCATTCAAGAAGCAAAATG
Organism: Aliiglaciecola sp. 2_MG-2023; assembly: GCF_030548145.1. NCBI lineage: Bacteria > Pseudomonadati > Pseudomonadota > Gammaproteobacteria > Alteromonadales > Alteromonadaceae > Aliiglaciecola > Aliiglaciecola sp. 2_MG-2023. Next base: position 143,674 of record NZ_JAUORY010000011.1, on the reverse strand, counting down.
CCTTGAAAGAGCGGAAGCGGGACATTACGGCAAAGAAGTACATATTAAAACTCGTAGGGGCGTGATCAAACCAAGAAACCCCAATCAGAGCCAATATGTGTCTAATATATTAAACCATGACATTAGTTTCGGTGTGGGCCCAGCTGGTACAGGTAAAACCTATTTAGCGGTTGCTTGTGCTGTTGATGCATTGGAACGCCAAGAAATCCGCCGAATCCTGCTAACTCGACCAGCAGTTGAAGCGGGTGAAAAACTCGGGTTTTTACCCGGTGATCTATCTCAAAAAGTTGATCCTTATCTTCGCCCTCTGTATGACGCCCTTTTCGAAATGTTAGGATTTGAAAAAGTTGAAAAACTTATCGAACGTAATGTTATCGAAGTAGCGCCTTTAGCTTACATGCGTGGCCGAACATTAAATGACGCTTTTATCATCTTAGATGAAAGTCAAAACACCACTGTAGAACAAATGAAAATGTTCTTAACTCGTATTGGTTTCAATTCACGTGCGGTGATTACCGGTGACATTACGCAAATAGACTTACCAAGAGGGGTACGCTCTGGATTGCGTCACACCATAGACGTATTAAAGGACGTTCAAGATATTTCCTTTAACTTTTTCACTGCTAACGATGTAGTTCGGCACCCCGTGGTCGCGCGAATCGTTCGAGCATATGAAGAATTTGAGTCTGCTCAAGAAAAAGCTAAATTGCAAAAACAAGCAGAGCAAAGCGCTAAAGGTGAAAATGAGAAGCCGATTAAGTGAATATTGACCTAGATATCCAAATTGCTTGCGAAAATAACAATCTCCCAACAGCTCAACAATTCGAGCAGTGGGTTAAATTCGCGTTAGCCGATCAACAAATCGATGAAACAGAGTTAACAATTAGAATTGTGACGCCTGAAGAAAGCCAAAATTTAAACGCGACATACCGTGAAAAAGACAAACCCACCAATATATTATCCTTTCCGTTTGAGGCCCCGGCTGAAATAAAACTTAATTTATTAGGCGATTTAGTCGTTTGCGCAGACATAGTTGAAAAAGAAGCTGAGCAACAAAATAAACTATTATCCGATCACTGGGCACATATGATTGTCCATGGAAGCCTCCATTTACTTGGGTTTGACCATGTAGATGATCAGGATGCAGAAATAATGGAAAGTCTAGAAGTGCAAATTTTAACAAAATTAGGCATTGACGACCCCTATCAAGATCATTAAATATAGTGATCCAAGGAACCTAAAAAAGATATTATGAGCGAAGACAACCCCCACTCTACTAGCGGTTCTACGAATAAAAGCTGGCTAGATAAACTAGTACAAACTTTTAACGCAGAACCGAAAAGTAAAGAAGCATTGGTTGATATTATATCCGATGCAGAGCAACGAGAAGTAATTGACCCGCAGACCAGAGAGATGATTGAAGGTGTGATGGGCGTCAATGAAATGCGCGTAAGGGACATCATGATCCCTAGAGCGCAAATGATGACCATTAATGTTGACGAGTCAGTAGAAGAATTTCTACCGGTGATGCTGGAGTCTGCTCACTCTAGATTCCCAGTAATCAACGAAGACAAAGATCACATTGAAGGAATTCTATTAGCCAAAGACCTACTTGCTTATGCATTCATCCCTGGAAAGGAATTTCACCTAAAAGACGTATTACGACCAGCTGTTATTGTACCTGAAAGTAAACGTGTTGACGTTTTGCTTAAAGAGTTCAGGCAGCAACGTTATCATATGGCGATAGTTGTAGATGAATACGGTGGCGTGTCAGGTCTTGTTACGATAGAAGATATTCTAGAGTTGATTGTAGGCGAGATAGAAGACGAACATGATATCGAAGAAAATGATTCTGACGATATTCGTCCTCTAAATACTTACACATACTCTGTTAAAGCACTCACACCAATCGAAGATTTCAATCAATTCTTTGAAACCCACTATGATGTTGAACAAGCCGATACCATTGGTGGCATAGTTTTGAAAGCATTTGGGCATATGCCAATGACGGATGACGAGATTGAAATTGAAGGTCTGATATTTAAAATTACTAATTCAGATAAACGTCGATTGTTACAACTGAAAGTGACCTTACCCAACAAAGAAGACTAAGTGTTAAAAACCATGCTGCATTATATTGGTGTTATTTTATTGGGTGCGTTAATGACGTTCAGTTATGCACCTTTTTCGCTTTGGTTTTTAACGCCCATTTTATTAACTGGGTTCTTTTATCGTTTATTAGTCAGTAAATCGGGATTTAAAACCGGCTTTGCATTTGGTTTAGGTTGGTTTGGTGCCGGTATTTCGTGGGTTCACGTAAGTATTGCAGACTTTGGTGGACTCCCCTTGATTGGCTCAGTAGGGCTTATGGTTCTGCTCTGCAGTTTTTTAGCCTTGTATCCGGGATTGTTCGCGTTTGTCCTCAAACGATATTGCAAACTGCGTTACTGGCCATTGTTGGCGCCTTTTATTTGGTTTATAAGCGAATTTATTCGAAGTTGGTTATTTACTGGATTTCCTTGGTTATCTATTGGTTACAGTCAACTTCTTGGTCCCCTTTCCGGCTGGATACCGGTTTTCGGTGAGACGGGACTGAGTGTTATTTTAATCGCTTTAGCAGTCTCATGCGCATTAAGTATAAAACAAAAGGTTTATATTCCTACCATTGCCTTAGCTTCAATCATATTTATAGGCGGATGGGCATTAAACTCTGTTAATTGGGTGACGCCCAAGGCAAGCACAGTCTCCATTGCAATGGTGCAAGGCAATATAAAACAAGAAATGCGCTGGGCTCCAGAAGAAGAAGCTCCGACCATGGAAAAATACCGCAAATTGACCGAAGGTCATTGGCAGAATCAACTCATTATTTGGCCTGAAGCGGCTATTCCCCAATTAGAATCAACTGCGGAATCCTTTTTGCGTCAATTAGATAGCCAAGCAACCGAGCAGGATACAGGGTTAATCACCGGTATAGTCAACTACGATTATGACTCACGACAAGCGTTTAATAACCTCATTGCCATAGGTAAAAAGCTGCCTGAGGATACGCAGGGACAATATCATTATTTGCACTCAAACAGATACGATAAGCATCATTTGCTGCCATTTGGCGAATTTATTCCGTTTGAAAGTTGGCTAAGACAACTTGCACCGATTTTTGATTTACCGATGTCATCCTTTACCAGAGGTGATTATTTGCAATCGAATCTGGTCTCAAATGGCATCAATTTGGCTCCTGCGATTTGTTTTGAGATTGCATTTCCTAGGCAAATCGCTGCAAATTTAACAACTGAAACCGATTTCATCATCACTGTGAGTAATGATGCTTGGTTTGGTCATTCCCATGGTCCCGATCAGCACCTTGAAATTGCCCAAGTCAGAGCAAAAGAGTTTGGCATTCCAGTTTTACGGGCAACGAACAATGGTATTACTGCCTTCATCGGTTACGACGGAACAATAATTAGTCGACTTCCGCAATTTAAGGCAGGTGTATTATCGGCTGAAATAGCCAGTACAACAGGCTTTACACCCTACAGAAAGTGGCAAGACTTGCCGCTATGGATTTTGAGCTTGATCGCTTTGGGATGGGCTTGGAGAGACTACACTAAACGCACAGATTGATAGTATTTTAATTGATAAGGTTTTAATTGATAGCGTTTTAAAATTTGAGGTTTTGCCTACTAAGCAAGGCACTTTGGCTGGTAGTGTGGAAGCAAAAACCAGCCGCAGCACTGAATATTCAAATTAAATCAAACTTTAGCTTAAATTGCCGCCGCCTGAGAATTCAAACTTAAATATATTCGACCTGACACACTTCATATTCTACAGTGCCTGCAGGAGTTTGAATTGTAACAATGTCGTCTTCTTCTTTACCTATCAAACCACGGGCGATAGGTGAATTCACAGAGATTAGATTATTTTTAATGTCTGCCTCATCATCACCTACGATTTTATAGGTTGTTTCTTCATCAGATTCAACATTGATGATAGTGACTGTTGCCCCAAAAATAACTTTTCCATTGTTTGTTATTTTTGTTACATCAATAATTTGTGCATTAGATAACTTACCTTCGATATCCTGAATGCGGCCTTCACAAAAACTCTGTTGTTCGCGGGCTGCATGATATTCGGCATTTTCTTTTAAATCACCATGCTCCCTAGCTTCTGCTATGGATTGAATGATTTGTGGACGCTTAACAGATTTAAGTTCATTAAGCTCTGCGCGCAACATTTCTGCGCCTTTTGCTGTCATTGGATATTGATTCATTGATCAACGCTCACTTATATGTGCTTTTGTTTATGTTGAGGTTAATTAAAAAGTGCGCAGTGAATGCGCACTTTTATTACTAGAAATTTTGCTTAGTTTACCACAAGTTTAGCGTTCGTTAACTCTCTGGTGTAAAGATTGGACCGAGTTTACTTTCGCGCGATCATCTGCAGTTTGGGCATTTACTGTCGCAAATGCTGCATTCAAAGTTGTGGTATAGGTGATTTTATTGAGCAATGCTTCACGACGAATATACACTGAATCATTTATCGCTTTGCGTCCCTCAGTAGTATTCACAATATAACAATATTCGCCATTTTTAATGGCGTCAACAATGTTTGGACGACCTTCTGTAAGTTTATTAACCACACTACAGGCAATTCCAACATCGTTTAACTCTTTTGCAGTACCCGAGGTAGCCTCTAAACTGAAGCCTTTTTCAATCATTTTACGGGCAAGTTCAACAACGCGTTTTTTGTCATTGTGACGAACTGAAATCAGCGCTTTACCCTTTTGCGGAATGGGCGCACCAGCGCCTAAGTTAGCTTTGGCATAGGCTTCTTCAAAGGTATCCCCTACTCCCATCACTTCACCTGTTGAACGCATTTCTGGGCCCAACAAAGGATCAACACCTTGAAACTTAGCAAACGGCAGAACAACTTCTTTGACAGAATAAAACGGCGGGATAATTTCCTCCGTCACCCCTTGTGAAGGAAGTGATTGACCAACCATTGCACGAGCGCCTATTTTTGCAAGCGCCATTCCTGTTGCTTTAGATACAAACGGAACAGTACGAGCAGCGCGCGGGTTTACTTCAATTAAGTACACTTCACCATTTTTCACGGCAAATTGTGTATTCATCAAACCCACGACACCTAGTTCTAGGGCCATATCTTTAACTTGCTTACGCATTACGTCTTGGATTTCTTGACTCAATGAGTATGGCGGTAAGGAACAGGCAGAATCACCAGAGTGAACTCCAGCTTGTTCTATATGCTCCATAATTCCGCCGATTACCACGTTTTCACCATCACACATGGCGTCGATATCAACTTCAATGGCATCATCAAGGAAACGGTCAAGTAACACTGGAGAGTCATTTGAAACTTTCACAGCTTCATTCAAGTATCGTTTTAAATCTTTTAAGTCGTAAACAATTTCCATTGCACGACCACCTAGAACATAAGACGGACGAACAACTAATGGAAAACCAATTTTTTCAGCTTCAACCAACGCCTGCTCCATGTTGCTAACGGTGCTATTTGCGGGTTGTTTTAGGTTTAATTTATTGACCATATGTTGGAAGCGTTCACGATCTTCAGCTCTATCGATAGCATCAGGAGATGTACCAATAATTGGCACGCCGGCAGCTTCTAACTCGCGAGCGAGTTTCAATGGTGTTTGGCCACCATACTGCACTATGACGCCCTTAGGCTTTTCGATACGCACAATTTCGAGCACATCTTCTAAGGTAACGGATTCAAAGTATAACCGGTCAGACGTATCATAATCAGTAGAAACCGTTTCTGGGTTACAGTTAACCATGATAGTTTCATAGCCATCTTCACGCATTGCTAGCGCTGCATGAACACAACAGTAGTCAAATTCGATACCTTGACCTATTCGGTTAGGACCGCCGCCCAACACCATAATCTTATCTTTATTCGATGGACTAGCTTCACATTCTTCATCATAAGTTGAATACATGTAAGCTGTACTAGTCGAAAACTCCGCTGCACAGGTATCTACGCGCTTATAAACAGGTGTGATTTCCATCGAGTGTCTAAGTTCACGCACGTCACTTTCGGCGACATTAGTTAACTCAGCCAAACGAGAATCAGCAAACCCTTTGCGTTTTAAGGTGCGCATCAAGTCATAATCGATACCGGATAAGCCAATTTCAGCCACCTGTTTTTCAAGGTTCACAAGGTCTTCAATCTGAACCAAATACCAACGATCAATGTTGGTCAGTGAGAAAACTTGCTCAACTGACATGCCCATTCTCATTGCATCAGCAATATACCAAATGCGCTCTGCGCCTGGTTCTCTGAGCTCGCGGATAATAATCGCTTCACTTTCCGGATCTTCAATATCGATGATCGGATTTAAGCCATTAACGCCAACTTCTAGGCCTCGTAACGCTTTTTGCAAAGACTCTTGCTGATTACGGCCAATTGCCATCACTTCACCGACAGATTTCATCTGTGTGGTTAAGCGATCATTAGCACCAGCGAATTTTTCGAAGTTAAAACGAGGGATTTTAGTGACAACATAGTCAATCGCAGGCTCAAACGATGCTGGGGTTAAACCACCAGTAATATCATTTGCCAGTTCATCTAAGGTGTAGCCAACCGCTAATTTAGCCGCAACTTTCGCAATTGGGAAACCTGTGGCCTTCGACGCTAGTGCAGAAGATCTAGACACCCGAGGATTCATTTCTATGATAACCATGCGGCCAGTTTTTGGGTCAACACCAAACTGTACGTTTGAACCGCCAGTTTCAACACCAATCTCACGCAATACTGCCATTGCTGCATTACGCATGATTTGAAATTCTTTATCTGTCAGGGTTTGCGCTGGTGCAACAGTTATTGAATCACCAGTATGAACACCCATTGGATCGAAGTTTTCGATGGTACAAACAATAATACAATTATCGCTTTTATCTCGTACCACTTCCATTTCGTATTCTTTCCAACCAATTAGCGATTCATCAATGAGTAACTCACTGGTTGGTGAAAGGTCTAACCCGCGGCGACAAATCTCATCAAACTCATCAACGTTATAGGCGATACCGCCACCGGAGCCGCCCATAGTGAACGAAGGTCTGATTATACAAGGAAAACCAATACGACTCAGCACATCATGAGCTTGTTCGATGGTATGTGCGATTTCAGCTCTTGGACAAGCCAAACCAATTGATTTCATCGCCTTATCAAAACGCTCACGGTCTTCTGCTTTATCAATTGCATCGGCTGTCGCGCCAATCATCTCAACAGAGTACTCTTCCAATACACCATGTTTGTTCAAATCAAGGGCGCAGTTAAGTGCCGTTTGACCACCCATAGTAGGTAAAATTGCGTCTGGGCGTTCTTTTTCAATTATGCGTTTTACCACTTCCCAATGGATGGGTTCAATGTAAGTCGCATCAGCCATTTCCGGGTCTGTCATAATGGTAGCAGGATTGGAATTGACTAGAATAACTCTATACCCTTCTTCACGTAGGGCTTTACAGGCTTGAGCTCCTGAATAATCAAATTCGCATGCCTGGCCAATTACAATTGGACCCGCGCCCAGAATCAGAATGCTTTTTAAATCAGTACGTTTTGGCATAGTATTCTTTCTCTAAGTATCAAGCTGAAATTGAAGTAGTTGCTGATTTTGATTTTTCTATCAGCTCAATAAAATGATCAAACAAGGGAGCTGCATCATGGGGACCTGGACTTGCTTCAGGATGCCCTTGAAAGCTAAATGCCGGTTTGTCATTTCTGTGTATGCCTTGCAACGACTTATCAAACAAAGATACGTGTGTCACATCCAAATTATCTGGCAAAGAAGACTCGTCCACTGCAAAACCGTGGTTTTGGCTGGTAATCATTACCACATCACGCTTTAAGTCTTTAACCGGATGATTTGCGCCATGATGACCAAACTTCATTTTTTCTGTTTTTGCACCACTGGCTAACGCCAACAATTGGTGACCTAAACAAATACCAAAAATAGGAATTTCGGTTTCCAAGAAAGTTTTGATAGCGGCAATAGCGTAATCACAAGGTTCAGGATCACCAGGGCCATTAGATAAAAATATTCCATCTGGCTGCATTGCTAACACTTCTTCGGCAGGTGTTGTAGCTGGCACCACAGTTAAGCGGCAACTTCTATCTACTAACATGCGCAATATATTGTGTTTCGCACCAAAATCATAAGCAACTACATGAAACTTACAATCTTCTACATTTTTCGCATATCCGGTTTCTAAAGACCACACACCATCTTGCCATGGATATGCTTTATCTGTAGTCACCACTTTCGCTAGATCCATTCCTTTCAAACCCGGAAACGCTTGAGCAGCACTTAAGGCTTCAGAAACATCATCTTGATTAAATTCATCAACAGTGACAATGCAACCTTTAAGCGCGCCTTTGTCTCGAAGGATGCGTGTCAATCGACGAGTATCAATATCGGCAATGCCTAAAATATTGTTATGTTTCAAATAGTCAGAAAGAGAAGATTGATTACGGAAGTTACTAGCTAATAAAGGAAGGTCTCGAATAATTAGGCCTTTAGCCCAAATTTTTGTGGATTCAACATCTTCTTCATTAGTACCGGTATTACCTATATGAGGATAAGTTAAGGTAATAATTTGTTCAGCATATGAAGGGTCAGTCAAAATCTCCTGATAGCCTGTCATTGATGTATTAAACACCACTTCACCGACAGAAACACCAGAAGCTCCAATTGATGTGCCTTTGAAAACAGAACCGTCTTCTAGCACCAAAAGAGCAGAAATAGCCAAGTCAACCTCCTAATTAAGGACAACCCAAGGTTTTTTTGCAAGCTAAGCATCAAAACCCTATAAAAAACGGGTTGAAATTATTAATTTACATCCCGTTTACCTCATCACCGCTAGTATTTTCGGGAGATTAAGCACATCTCATCCGAAAATTTGGCAAATTCCCGAGATCATACACTAATGGTTTTATTTGATCCATTAGAATGTAGAAAAATTACTAAAATGAGCATTTGATTCAAAATTCGTAGGTAAGTCATTAAAACGTCAAATTAAGCAACCGGTAAACGCCACTTAATTTTTACCCACTATTTTAGTTCAGATTAATTAAACCCCAGCACATCCTGCATAGAATATAGTCCGGCAGGTTTGCCAACCAGCCATTTAGCAGCGGTTATCGCACCTTTAGCAAAGGTCAATCGACTAGAAGCTTTGTGAGTGATCTCTAGTCGCTCACCAATATCTGCGAATAACGCTGTGTGTTCACCAACCACGTCGCCCGCTCTGACGGTAGCAAATCCAATTGTTTCGTGTTTGCGCTCACCAGTGTCACCTTCCCTACCGTACACGGCACATTGCTTTAAATCACGGCCAATTTCGTCAGCGATAGCCTCTCCAATTGCCATAGCAGTTCCAGATGGCGCATCTTTTTTAAAACGATGATGGGCTTCAAGAATTTCGATGTCTGCTGTATCGCCCATTGTTTTTGCCGCCTGACGAACCAAATTCAACATAAGATTAACGCCTACACTGTAGTTCGCCGCAAACACAACTGGAATCTTAGTAGCCGCATTTTGCAACAGCGCTTTTTGATTATCGTTCAGTCCAGTGGTGCCAATCACAATGGCTTTATTATTTGCCACGCACCAAGCTAAATTTTGTTCAAGCACATCGGGCAGCGTAAAATCGATGACGACGTCTATCTCAGGTGCTTGTTGGTCTAAACTTGCTGTAATGCTAAGATTTTGTTTACCAATACCGGCTAACTCGCCAGCGTCCATTCCAATCCATTGCGAACCTTCTCGTACAGAAGCTGCGGCCAAATTCACGTTATCATCTAAATGGGCGGCATCTATTAATACACGGCCCATTCGGCCATTGGCTCCCAAAATACCAATTCCTGTCATTTTCTACTCATTTCAATTAGATAAATACTATTGAATATTGTGCAATATAAACACCTAATTTGCAGCAGTAAAAAAGCGATAAGTTATATTTGATTGGAAATCTTCATAGCAGTTTTTAAGCTGATTGAGATTTTGTAACCTGATATATATTGATTCAAACTCTGATTCCGCTACATTAGGGTAAATTAAATTAATGTTGCCGTATGATTGTGTCTTATCAACTAATAGAAACATCCACTTTACCCGATCCATTAGAAATTGATTTTGAACCTCTAAATAGCCGTTATAGACCCATGGTTATCTGCTCTACTTGGCTGTTTTGCTTGATGTTTATGTTAGTTATGTCGTTAACCCGATGGCAGCCGTTTATTGATATTCACCCCGAGCTAATCGTAGTCTATCCGCTGGGACTTGGTATTGCGTTTTTAGTCGCAATTCTAATTAGCCTCTATTTATATATCGCTATTCCATGCAAACAATATTGTTTAACAGACACTGATTTGCATTTCGCCTGCGGGGTAATATTTCGTAAAATTTATAGTCAGCCGATACTACGGATACAACACGTTGAGTTAAAACGAGGCCCACTGGAGAGAACCTTTAAATTGGCTTCATTACAGGTTTTTAGTGCTGGAGGCGCAATGCACACGTTTGAAATACCTGGTTTAAGTCTTGATGATGCACAAAAAATCAGGCAATTCATCTTGGACCATAAAGGTGTTCAAAGTGATGGATAATGAGGGAGAAAATGCCACACTCAATACTCACCGTTGGCAGAAACTGTCCCCCATTGCGGTGTTATATTTTATTGCAAGTGGGATTAAATTAGCGGCCAACAATGTTATCTATTTGCTGCCAGCCATTGCCATAAGCTACTCTACGGTGCAAGAGAACCCGCAAATCTGGATCCCAATCATTGTGGGAATTTTAGCTTTAATAAGTGTTTCATCTTGGCTGCAATACTTCTTTTATTCATTTCGATTGATTGATGAAACGGTTGAAATCCGCTCTGGTGTGTTCTCTAAAACCCATATTGATTTGCCTTTTTCTAGAATTCAAAACGTCACCATTGAAAGGCCGCTTTACTACCGGCTAACCCATACCTGTTGTTTGCAACTCGATACAGCTGGCTCGACGAAACAAGAGGCAAAAATAGTTGCATTACCTGTGGATTTTGCTGAAAAGTTAAAACAATCCATCCTTGCAAAGGGTAAAACACACAATACGCCAACCGAACGACAAGCAGATGAAGAAAAGACTCTTTTAGAGCAACCTAATGTGGGAATTGAAAGCGAACAAATTCTCAATACACGTTCAATTAAAGATCTGATTTTACACGGTATTACTAACAATCGAGTGTGGATTATTATTGGTGCACTAGCACCATTTTATGACAACTTAGCCGCCTATTTAGCCTCATTGGCAGAGCAATTAGGTTTTGATTATGAACGTTATTTTGACGCACAGTCACAGGCAATTTGGCAGTTAGGGTTAGCATTTTTTTCGCTTGTTCTTTTTGCAACTTTGATTATTACTTTGATATCCGTAGTTGGCTCAATCGTTTTATTTTACGATTATTCGTTGGCGAAAACCACAGACAGATATATTCGTCGAAGTGGCTTGTTCACTAAACAAGAAGTCACCATGAAACGCTCACGCCTTCAAGTAATAGCGTTAAAACAAGATTGGTTAGATGTGATTCTCGGCAGGGTCAATTTGGAATTAAAACAGAATAGCAGCACAGAACAAAATTCTAACCAATTGCAGGCCAATAGTAACAGAATATTAGTACCTTCAGTGACGCAAGATGAAGCGCATAGCATCGTCAAGGATGCGTTACCGAATAATAAATTACATGACATTAGCTTTCTTGCTATCAGTAAACGATTTATTTTTAGACAGCTTTTGTGGTTAATCCCTTTTAATCTGCTCGTAAGCGCAATAACTTTTTCAAAATCAGGGATTTTAGGTATTTTAGTAACCCAGTTGCTAAGTGGATTTATCGTATTTTTGATATATTGTCGATGGAAACGCTGGGGTTACGCTGATGATGACGAATATATTTATCTTAGAAAAGGATTATTTGGAGTCGATTTTTACAGTTTCCCAAAATATAAAGTACAACAAACACAATTTATACAAAGCCGTATGATGAGAAGGCATGAAATAGCCACTATTAATATCATTATGGCATCCGGCGCTCTGAGTATTCCTTTTATCAATCAAAATGATGCGAAACGAATTTTAGGCAATGCCTTGTTTATTGTCTCTAAGCTAAAACGTTCTTGGATGTAATATAAAAAGAGTATAACTGATCTTAGATAATGTGAGGATATTGGTACCTCTTTGGAGAAAAATCAAAATGCAAAAGAAATTAATTTGGGATATTCCGCTTAGGCTTTTTCACTGGTTATTGGTTTTAGCTTTGGTATCCCAATGGATAACGGCTGAATTAGGTAGCGAGTATATGGATATTCATTTTTATATTGGATACTTCACTCTAGGACTCATTATCTTCCGTTTAATGTGGGGGTTAGTTGGTCCAAAATACGCAAGATTTAGTAATTTCATCTATCCTCCGAAGGCTATCTGGCAGTATTTGGTAGCTTTTTTGAAAGCCAAAAACCCTCATTTCACTGGTCACAATCCATTGGGTGGTTTAATCGTTCCAGCAGTCATCTTAATTGTGGGGGCTCAAGCCATCACAGGTTTATTTGCAAGTGATGATGTGCTTGCTTCTGGACCTTATATGTCAGCGGTAAGCAGCGATACACAGAGTTGGTTGGACGGTTTACATCATCAAATATTCAATGTTATTTTAGGCATAGCTGGGATTCATATCCTGGCCATCCTTTGGTATCAATTTGGACGCAAAATTCCCTTAATCGGGGCTATGATTACTGGAAAAAAAACCGATGCCGCGCAAAACGGTATCGGTTCATCTAGATTATTATTAGCGGTTATTCTTGCAATTGTCATTGCCGCCTTCTTGTATTGGTTAATTGCTATCGCAGCACCAGTGCCAGAAGTAGACTATTATTTTTAATTAAAAATGACTTCTTACAAGGTGTTATTCAGCCTTGTAAGAATCATGACAACCTTTACAAGATTTAAAGATTGCGCCAATGTTTGCTTTTAGCTGGCCTTCATCGCCACTTGCTGCGGCCATTTTCAGATTACTTGCCGCTTCTGTTAATGCCGTAATTTTAGTTTGGAAGTCAGAATAGTCTTTCCAAATCGCCGGTAAAGCTTCAGTTTCAACACTGAACTTACTTGTGTCGACTGAAAAGTAATCGTCCATCATCAAGGATAATTGTTCAATGCGGCTTGCATTCTTTTCTAATGTTTCAGCACTCAAAGGAACTTGTCCTTTCGCCATAGCGCCCATAATTCCAACGTTACTTTTAACTAATTGCAATATAGCTTGACGATATTCTATTGCATCACCGGCATGCTTTTCAGATTTAGCTGGCGTAACTGCGACTGATGCGAAACTTGCAGTTAACAATGTAATACCTAACATCGCAGGAGCGATAATGTTTTTCATATTGACCTCGATTAAATGGATAGTTTTTGGATTCATAGACTTAGATTCGACGTACAAACAGCAATTTACATTGTTATATCATTAGAAATCAATAACTAATTAGTTAAACATTTATTTAAAATAAGCTGCTTACCATCGGTAACCACTTCGTAAATTAAAGCATAAATCTTAGGTATAAAAAAAGACGCCATAAAAATGACGTCTTTATCATATCACTTATTTTTCAATTAACTGGTTAAGTCATCGAAGAATTTCTTCACACCATCGAAAAAACCTTTCTCTTTTGGACGGTATTTAGCTGCTTCGTCGCCTTTACCCATGGAATTATTTAATTCCTGCAACAATTCTTTTTGTTTGCTGTTCAGGTTCACCGGTGTTTCCACAACTACGCGGCACATCAAGTCACCAACACTACCGCTTCGTACCGACTTCACCCCTTTACCACGTAAACGGAAAAGCTTACCGGTTTGAGTTTCAGGCGTGATTTTCAGCTTAACCTTGCCATCCAAAGTGGGCACTTCAATGTCACCACCAAGGGCTGCAACAGTAAAACTTAGCGGCACTTCACAGTACAGGTTATTGCTATCTCTGGTAAAGATATTGTGTTCACGAACATGCACCTGAACATATAAATCACCAGGAGGTGCACCGCTTTCTCCCGCTTCACCTTCACCAGTTAAACGAATACGATCTCCGGTATCAACGCCCGCTGGTACTTTAACCGATAAGGTTTTCGTTTTCTCCGTGCGACCATGACCATGACATTCACGACAAGGATCGGAAATAATTTGGCCACGACCAGAACAGGTAGGACAGGTTTGCTGCACAGCAAAAAAGCCCTGACGCATTTGCACTTGTCCATTACCATGACAGGTAGGGCAAGTCGTTGGTTTAGTGCCTTTTTTCGCACCAGTGCCATCACAAGGCTCACAGGCAACCAAGGTAGGTACTTTTATCTCGACACTCTTACCGCGAACCGCTTCTTCAAGGCTAAGTTCCAAATTATATCGTAAGTCGGAACCTTGACGCGCTCTTGACTGACGCCCTCCACGGCCGCCGCCACCAAATATATCGCCGAATACATCACCAAAAATATCGCCAAAATCAGCGCCGCCACCGAAGCCAGCGCCACCTCGGTTAGGATCAACACCAGCGTGACCATACTGATCATAAGCAGCACGTTTTTGCGAATCGGTTAGGATTTCGTGGGCCTCTTGCACCTCTTTAAATTTTTCTTCCATGCCTTTATCACCCTTGGTTCTATCAGGGTGAAATTTCATGGCGAGGCGTTTGTATGCCTTTTTAATTTCGCGCTCGTCAGCACTTTTGCTAACACCAAGCACTTCATAATAGTCTCGCTTCGACATATCGCTTGTTTATCCTTTTTGATGACAAACACAATTTACCGTGTTTGAACTTGAGCAACGTTAGATGCCCTGTTAATTCGGGCTTTATCCCCTTGTCACCTAAACGCGCTATTAAGTAACAAGGGGATAACACTTAAAAGGCGCAGAAAGGTTATTTCTGCGCCTATTTTTATCAATTACCTGCCAATTACGACAGGTTAAGACGCTTATTTCTTATCGTCTTTCACTTCTTCGAACTCAGCATCAACAACATCGTCTTCAGCTGTCGCATTTTCTGTTTGCGGTTGTTCTGCACCAGCAGCAGCGCCTTCAGCAGCAGCTTTAGCTTGAGCAATTTCCATCAACTTAGCAGAAGCTTGAATCAATTCTTGAGTCTTGGCTTCAATTTCCGCTTTGTCTTCACTCTTAACAGCTGCTTCAAGTGCTTCAATTGCAGTTTCGATGGTTGCTTTGTCTTCCGCTGGTAAGTCGTCACCGGCTTCTTCAATTTGCTTTTTGGTACCGTGGATCATTGCATCAGCTTGATTACGTGTTTGTACCATTTCTTCAAATTTCGCATCAGCATCTTTATTTGCTTCTGCGTCAGCTACCATTTTTTCAACTTCAGATTCACTCAAACCAGAAGAAGCTTGGATAGTGATTTTCTGCTCTTTACCGGTATCTTTATCTTTGGCAGATACATGTAAAATACCATCAGCATCAATATCGAAAGTTACTTCAATTTGAGGAGCGCCACGTTGTGCTGGACGAATACCTTCTAGGTTAAATTGACCTAGAGATTTATTGCCAGACGCTTGCTTACGCTCACCCTGTAATACGTGTACAGTTACAGCAGACTGATTATCTTCTGCAGTTGAGAAAGTCTGAGATTTCTTAGTAGGAATCGTAGAGTTTTTCTCAATCAATGCAGTCATAACACCGCCCATTGTTTCGATACCAAGAGACAATGGTGTAACGTCTAGCAACAATACATCTGTAACATCACCGGCTAAAACACCACCTTGAATCGCAGCACCTGCGGCAACAGCTTCATCAGGGTTAACATCTTTACGCGGCTCTTTACCGAAGAATTCAGTTACATATTTTTGTACTAGTGGCATACGAGTCTGACCACCAACTAAAATAATGTCGTTGATATCGCTAACGGATAAATCAGCATCGGCCAAAGCCTGCTTCACTGGTTCAAGAGAAGCTTTTACCATATCTTCAACCAATGACTCTAACTTAGCACGCGTTACTTTAATAGTAAGGTGCTTAGGACCAGACGCATCAGCAGTGATGTATGGCAAGTTAACTTCTGTTTGTTGTGCAGAAGATAATTCAATTTTAGCTTTTTCACCGGCTTCTTTTAGACGTTGCATTGCAAGTGGATCTTTACGTAAATCTACGCCTTGATCTTTCTTGAATTCGTCAACTAGGTAGTTGATTACACGGTTATCGAAATCTTCACCACCTAGGTGAGTATCACCGTTAGTCGCTAGTACTTCAAATGTGTGCTCGCCTTCAACTTCATCAATCTCAATGATTGAGATATCGAAAGTACCACCACCAAGGTCATAAACAGCAACGACGTTATCACCTTTTTTCTTGTCCATACCGTATGCTAGAGCAGCGGCAGTTGGCTCGTTGATGATACGTTTAACTTCTAGACCGGCAATTTTACCTGCATCTTTAGTTGCTTGACGTTGTGAATCATTAAAATAAGCAGGAACAGTGATAACCGCTTCGGTGACTTTTTCACCCAAGTAATCTTCTGCTGTCTTTTTCATTTTTTTCAGTACTTCAGCTGAGATTTGTGGCGGAGCCAATTTCTCACCCTTAACTTCAACCCATGCATCACCATTATCAGCTTTAGTGATAGTAAATGGCATGATGTCGATGTCACGTTGTACTTCTTTATCTTCCCAACGACGACCTATAAGACGCTTAATTGCGTATAAAGTGTTTTGTGGGTTAGTCACTGCTTGACGTTTAGCAGGTGCGCCTACCAAAGTTTCGCCGTCGTTACTGTATGCGATGATAGATGGCGTTGTGCGATCACCTTCCGCATTCTCAAGAATTTTAACTTTGTCGCCTTCTAAAACTGCGACACATGAATTTGTTGTACCTAAGTCGATACCAATGATCTTACCCATTAGCGTGTCTCCATTAAAAAATTATTAAAACTAAGTCTTATCATTTGTGGGGTTATTCTGATTTTTTTCAATGTTAAATGTAAAAAAATCTCCACAAAAACTCTTATGCTTCGATGTCAACGCCACCTTCAGCGGCTCTAGAAACCATTACCATCGCAGGACGTAGCAACCGACCGTTAATTTCATAGCCTTTTTGCATGACAGCCATCACCGTATTAGGAGGTAGCTCTGCATTTTCTTGCATCGACATTGCCTGATGCAATTCTGGATTGAAGGGTTCTCCTTGCGGATCTATCACTTTCAAGCCAAATTTTTCTACTGTGCTTACGAATGACTTAAGGGTGATATCCACACCTTCAATCATAGGTTTAAGCGATTCGTTATCCGGATCAGCCAACTGAATAGCTCGCTCCAAATTGTCTGCTACAGGTAAAAGCTCTCCTGCAAAACGCTCTAAAGCGAATTTACGCGCTTTTTCTACTTCGCCTTCTGCGCGGCGACGAGCATTTTCCATTTCAGCTTTAGCGCGCAAAACCGAATCTCTTTGCTCGTTTACAGTCGCTTCTGCTTTAGCTAATGCTTCTTGTAACTTTGCAATTGTTTGTTCGGAATCACCGGCATCGGCATTTTCAGCCGCTTGCTCAACTTCAGCTTGTTCCGCTTGGTTGAATTCAGGTTGTTCCTGTTGATTATCATCTGTTGGCTGTTGCTCTTTGCTCATGCCTTACTCCATCGCCTTTTTCACTTAACTTAATCGGATTAACTTCGAGTTGCGTTATTAATGGGGTTTGTTTAAACGGCTTCAAGGGCAAAGACCCCAGTTTTTTTAATGAAATAGAAAAAACATTTCCAATTGGAATTAAAAGCAATCGGTTTTATAGTGAGTTTGGCTGAAAAAACTAATTAAATTTCAACTAATAGCCGCTGCAAAAGGATATGTACTAATCCATGTTTAGCCTTGTTTCCATGTCGACTGTCATTTTCATGTATTTGATCGCCTTGTTTTTGGTTGGTTATTTGGGCGATAAATATTTACGGCAGGGACGACAACATCCGATAATTTATAGTTTAGCCTTGGGCGTTCACTGCTCATCATGGGCGTTTTTTGGTACAACAACCCAAGCAACACAATACGGATGGGCGTTTGTACCAACTTATTTAGGCATTATATTAGTGATGCTCTTTGGTTTTGGTACGTTACGGAAAATAGCAGAAATATGCCAACGGAATAATATTAGTTCACTTGCCGATTTTATTGGTATGCAATACAACAGCGCAAATTTGCTAGCCGCAACAGTGTCGTTACTGTGTTTTATTGGTGTGGTGCCCTACGTGGCTTTGCAGCTCGATTCGGTAGTTGACAGCTTGACACTATTAACTAATGAATCCTCCACCAGTATGGGATTGTATGTCGCAATAGTGCTTGCCATATTAGCTATTTTTTTAGGGGCTCGCTCGTTTGACTTAACCGATAAAAAGCCCGGATTAATGCTAACCGTGGCGTTTGCCTCATCTTTGAAACTTATTGCTCTGAGTTTTGTTGGAATTTTCGTTTGTTATGAGTTATTTAACGGCGTATTCGACTTAATGGGTAAAGCTCAGTTATCGACTGAAGCCCAACAGGTTTTACATACCAACTCAGGGGGTTGGGTGTATGTCAGTCATGTTCTATTAGGCATATGCGCGATGTTTTGTCTGCCGAGGCAATTTCATGTGAACTTTGTGGAATACAAATCAAAAAATGAGCTCAATACTGCCAGGTGGTTATTCCCATTGTTTTTACTGGGGATGGGATTGTTTGTAATGCCTATCGGCCTAGCAGGCCACATAATTTTTGATCAACAAGATATTTCCACAGATATCTATGCGCTGGCACTGCCACTGAATTCAAATAGCGCGATTACAACATTGGTGAGTTTTATTGGCGGGTTAGCCGCCGCAACCAGTATGGTGGTCGTAGCCACCTTAGCTGTTGGGATAATGATTTCTAACAACCTAATTACGCCTGCTTGGGTCAAATTCAAATTAATTAATCACAAACAGAATAATTTAAGTCCCGCCATCATTTTGTTTATTCGACGGCTAACTATCGCTTCGGTATTAGCCGTCTCCTACTTTTATCATAAAGATATGAGTTCAGGCTCCCCGCTGGTCAACAGCGGCATAATTGCCATGGCACTATTGGCGCAAACATTTCCGATGATGATTCTGAGCCTTTATTGGCAAAAATCGAGTAAATTAGCTGCCTATGTTGGGCTTTTAGTTGGCGCTGCAGGTTGGTTTTATTGGTTGCTTTGGCCCAGTATTACCTCAAGTTACTATTTTGATCCTACGCCAACAGATTTGGAATTAGGACGAGGATTTATATTTAGTTTATTAGCCAATGGCATTTGCTTTGGGCTGATCACTTGGTTTTTCCGCTCTGCCCCACAGAGTCAACAAAATAGTCCTAAGAATAGTTTCCCACAGAAACAACCGATTAAATTGTCTAAGTTACTAGCACTGACACAAAATGTGCTCAATCAAGATGAACTTGATGGAATCAAAAATAAACTAGGTGATGCGGCACAAAGCAGTTATGCCAGTATCAATATTGTCGAATCGGTGGAAAGTATGTTGGCGGCTAAAATAGGCGGCGCAAGTTCAAGAATATTAATTTCAGCCATAGCAGAAAAAGATGAAGTTCCTCTGACAGAATTAGTCGAATGGGTGGAAGAAGCCGCGCAAACCTTTCAATTTAATCACGAGATTCTACAATCCAGTGTTGAGCATATCCAGCAAGGTATCAGTGTTATCGACCCAGATCTGAAATTGATAGCGTGGAATCAACGATATATACAAATGTTCGACTACCCTGAAGGTTACATACATGCCGGTATCTCAATGCGCAAAATTCTGGCGTTTAATGCCCAGCGGGGATTGTTTGGTAGTTTAGACAATCCGCAGCAGGAAATAGACAAAAGGATCGAATATATTAAACAAGGCAGTATTTATAAATATGTTCGTAAACAACCCAATGGTCAGGTGATTGAACTCAATGGTGGCCCACTTCCTGGAGGTGGATTTGTTACCACCTACAGCGATATTACAGAATATATGGAAATTCAACAGCAATTAGAATTAGCCAAATCGCAATTGGAAAAGCGAGTGGATCTGCGCACTGAAGAACTGAAACATTCCAATCTAGCGTTAACCAAAGCCAAACTGCTTGCTGAAAGAGCAAATGAGAGTAAAACGAAGTTCTTAGCTGCTGCAGGACATGACTTAATGCAACCTTTCAATGCGGCAAGTTTATTTGGTGAGCTAATACAGCAAAAATCTAACGAACCGGAAATAAAACTATTAAGCCAATCATTAAATGATTCTATTAACAATGCAGAAGAGCTACTTTCATTGCTTTTAGACATGACAAAACTAGAATCTGGGGTACTTGAATCCCATATTCAAGAGTTCCCCATTGATGATGTTTTATCGCCTTTATTCAACGATTTTAATCTGATCGCGCAACGAAAAAACTTGAATTTGATTTACGTGCACAGCAGCGCTGTTGTAATTTCAGATAAAAAACTACTTAAGCGTATTATTCAAAACCTATTATCTAACGCAATCCGATATACCCAAGCGGGAAAAATTCTGATCGGATGCCGTCGCAGCAAAAACCAGATTAAAGTGTGCGTATTGGACACCGGACCAGGTATTTCGAGCACTGACCAAGGTTATATTTTTGAAGAATTTAAACAGTTAGATAAAACCAATATTCAGCAAGGCTTAGGGTTAGGACTGACAATAGTCGATCGTATTTCGTCACTGCTGAATCACCCTATTCAACTGCAATCGCAGATTGGCAGAGGCAGTAACTTTTCTGTCTCTTTACCTCTTAGCAAACAACGAAAAAGCCGAGTTAAATCTACCGATACTGGGTTGGCAAAAACCGAGATTTTGCATGGTAGAACCGTATTATTGGCCGAAAACGATCCGCAAACTCGCGAGGCTGTCGTTCAGTTATTAGAGAGCTGGGAAGCTAACGTCGTCAGTGTTGAGAGCCTAGAGGATGTTGAAAAAATAGAGCAAAACATAGACCTCATGCTGTTAGATTTTCACTTAGATAACCAGTTAACAGGGTTAGACATCGCCAACCGTCTTAGGAATAAACTGCAATACAATATTCCAGGCATCCTAAACTCTTCCGATCGCAGTGACATTATGCGAGAAAATGCGCAAAAAGCGGACCTTATGTTTTTACCTAAACCCCTAAAAAGTGCCGCGTTAAAACGAATGTTACGAAAAATTGGCTGGGCTAAAATCGAATAAAATCGCGTGGTAATTAAGATACGAAAAAGTCGCTTGGCGTTAACAAAATAACTTGAATTAGTCCTAACTTAAACTGACAGTCGCAGCGAAAAGCGGACATTGAAAGGACTAATTAACAATGTCTGCTGATACGATATACTGTGTTAGTTTCGCCTTACGGCAAATGCTAGCCAACTACGGACTCAGACTGTATCAAATCTCAGGCAATAAAAAGCCCACCTAAGTGGGCCAGTGGATGAAGAGTTCTGTTTACGCCTTTTTGCGGCGTGAGCAGCCAAGTCCCAGAAGGCCAAGCCCGAAGAGAGCGAGTGTAGCAGGGACTGGCACTGGTTGCGCCGGCGAACTTCCAATTGTCAAGTCACGTGTCAAAATGTAACCGCCACTGATACGGAAAAAGCTAATATCTGCCTCTGCCCGTTGTATGCCACGGAAAGCGCCACCATTTGTCGCACCGGGCGTCGATATCGCAGCTAGCGTGTGTAAATCATAAGTTTCAAGCACAGCCATATCAAACCCGAGCGCTTCAATGATAGGATTATTTCCATACGGCAACCCAGAATCAAGTACAGCATAATTCATGAATCCACCGACGAATCCGAACAATCCACCAAGATCAAAGGTAATCGTGCTGCTTGGGCTATTGGTTGCAACCCAAGAAGAATTCCAACTCCCATTAGTTGCAAGACCGTAAGGTGCGTCACCGTAATAGAACTGAGGATCACCTGAGATACTGATCCCATCGACAACCACTGGACCTGCCGAACTGTTAACTCCAGTTTGAGTGAACGCCGTTGTAGTGCCATTTCCCGGATCTACAGTAATAAGCGTAGCTTGAGAGGCGCCAGCAATAAAAAAGCTAAGCAGTAATAACATTGGAGTGTATTTCGATTTCATTCTCTGTCTCTTATAATTGCGTCATTTCCCTTTGAGCTAGTAAAACCAATGCCAAGATATTTATCCAATAAATATCAATAACTTACAAAAAACTCTCTTTATCTCAATGATTTTTGTAAAAAGTCTTGACACTCCTGCGTCAGATATTTCCCACAATCCCTGCAGAAGTGTTAATTTGCATTATGACTGATTGGTTTAGCATCACCTCGATTTAAGAAAAAAATCTTAATGCTACTGACTTAGTATCAAAATTAATTGGCGAAGACGATATGTCTTAATTTATAGTAACCAAACGATATAACCCAATGTTGTCAATAATCATCAAGAAGCATCTTCCAATTAGCTTGATACTTTTTTTTGCTTACAAAGCAACGTTATTCGACGGATGTGATTTTCTAATGTTCGTTTTGACATCATGATTTTTGGCATGTATTGAGTATAGTTTAACGGCCGGTTATGGCTCATTTCTAACTATCAGATTAGGTCAAAGCATTTGACCATAAATACCAGATCGAGTCTTAGCTACTACAAATAACTTATTTCAAGAAGATATTCTTGCCCCGATCACACACCCATTTGGTTGACCGCGGCTAGTGAGTATTAGCAAATGGATCAGTTGATTATCTGCTAATGTAAACCAAGCTCTTGTTGTTTTGTTTTGCTTAACCCTTTCGAGACTAAGCGATAAGATTCAATTAGGTAATATTCTAACTCTTCGTTACTGTGTGAGTCGGATTCAATTTGTTGAATCCACTTCATACCTCGATTGGCGAAATAAGGGGCTGGAATGTATCCTTGCCGTTCGCACAAAAAATAATAGTTTTGTTCAGAAGTTTTGAAAGTAAACGCAGGTTTTTTATCTTTACTCCAGCCACCAATAGCAAATACTTTTCCGCCAACTTTCCACACATGTGAATTGCCCCATTGCATAACATAGGTCGTTGCTTTGAGTGCGCCACAAAAATGATTAAACTCGTCGTAATTCATATTGATTATTTAGGTTCACCGTTTAAAATAATGCTCAACAGCCAGTTAATCTTCGGCAATCAAAGAAAATATCACACTTGATTCATAAGCTGTTTAAATAACACCCCTGCTTGAGTTCGATTATTTAGCTTTAGCTTTTTAAGAATGGCTGAACCATGCTGTTTTATGGTGGTTTCTTTAATGCCTAGTTCATAAGCTATCTGTTTATTTAACAGGCCATCAGCCATCATTTTAAGTACCACAAATTGTTGTGGTGTTAATTGTTCTAAATTTTTCGCAAATTCAGACTCTTCGGCGGGTAACTTTGCTTCAACCTGAGCAATCAGATGTTCTGGCAACCATTGCAGGCCATCCAATACTTGTTCGATGGCATTCGCAATTTCAGACAATGAACTGGATTTTGGAATAAACCCACTGGCTCCCAAATTAATCGCTTTTTGGATAATAAGTGGTTTTTCCTCACCTGAAACAATCACCACTAACACATCAGGATGCAACAAGCGGATTTGGCTCAATCCAAATAAACCGTCATTGCCAGGCATATTCAAATCCAAAAATACCAATTCAATTTGGGGATCATGATTTAATGCCGACAAGGTTTCTTGCAAGGTTGAGGTTTCAGTGATGTCGTCATCCAATAGCGCACTCACAGCCTGCTTAAGGGCAATGCGAAATAACGGATGATCATCGGCGATAAGCGCTTTAACTGACATAATGAATGATTTTACAAGACTACTATGACTGGCAGCATATGAAAGGTTACTGCCAAGCTCAAGTTATATTAATAATAAAAACAAAAAAAGGGCGACCAAGTCGCCCCTTGGGAACAACACAAAGTGCCGTTAGAAAGTGTAACCTACTGTTAGGTGAACAGTACGGGGATCGCCGTAATAACCGATTAACGTTGTATCACCACCTAAGCCAGGTAATAATTCACCATCGGCAGTTCGGCCACCGGTAAAGTTGTAACCACCCACTCGATATTCTTCGTCAGTCAGGTTCTTCGCATGCAATCCAGCAGTCCATTGACCATCATCGCTATACCAATTTAAGCTTAAGTTAACTAATCCATAACCTTCTTGACGTAACAATTCATCAGGTGATTCGAATAATTCGTAATCATCGCGATAGTAATAGTTACCATTGAAAACGAAGTCACCCATATCAGTGGTAAACTCGTATTTCACACCCGCATTAAAGGTAAAGTCAGGAGTATTTGAAATCACAAAATTATCAGATAAATCAATGGGGTTACCCGCTGCATCTACCGAGAAAACTTCAGTGAATTCTGCATCAATTGTACCTAATGCACTGGTGAAGGTTAGCCCTTCGGTGACAATATAAGTAAGTTCAATTTCAAGACCATTCGCATCAGACTCCCCTACATTAGCGATTCGTTGTGTAGGCTCCGCTAAATCGTCCGAAGGTACATTTACAACATACTGTCTGTCGGTGTAATCCAATCTAAATAAAGTAGCGTTAAGTCTAAATGAATCGGTTACGTCACTTTTCATACCGATTTCATAAGAATCGACTATCTCAGGCGCAGCTGCTGGTTGGAAGAAAGTCGCGCGAGGGTTGTACATTCCAGATTTGAAACCTTGTGAGTAACTTCCAAAGAACATGGTTGAGTCAGTCAAGGCATATTCCAAACCAAGTCTGGGGGTTAAACGAGACCAAGTTTCAGTATCATCAATCACCACATTCGGCGCATAATCAGGTCTGACATAGCCATCAACCCAATCAGAGTTTGGATAAGCTTGGCCCAGTCTTGTGCCCGCTTCCACTACACCGTGTTTTTCGTCTTTGGTGTAACGAAGCCCTACTGTGGTAGATAGTTTATCGGTTATGTCGTAAGACATTTGTCCGTACAAAGCTAAGCTTTTGGTATCTGTACAACCACTTTGCTCGATTGAAATTCCAAATGCCATTAAGTAAGCATCGTATATTCCACAAGCTTCTGCATCATAATAATAAGCGCCAGATACGAAGGTAATGTCATCACCAACATAGTTAAGTTGGAATTCTTGGGAGATCTGTTCATCGGTATAAGTTGCTGGCGTATCAAAAATACCTAGCGGCGTGCTGTCAAAATCGATATTGGTTGGCGAGTCACCTTCACGACTAGCAGTAACCGATTTAAATGCCCAACTATCGTTGATGTCCCACTCAACCGTTAAGCTCATGCCTTCGGTTTCAACTTTGTTCCAGGTAGGCAAACTTGAATATGAATCGTAAACACTATCAGGTTGCGGAGCATCCGTTAGGATACTATCTGACAATCTGTAGCCACCTTTGGCATTTGACTCGTCTTTGGTCTTGTCATAGTTAAAGCGAACAAATACGTCCTCGTTTGCTTGGTACTCCAAGGTAAAACGTGCAGCCTGAACATCTTTATTATAGTTTTCAGTATCTTGACCTTCTGGCGCAACAAGAAATTCACCAAAACCATCACGATTTAACGTTGCAACCGCAAAACCAAAGAATAAGTTGTCAGTGATAGGGATTTGCCCCATTACTTTTAAGTCTTTTTGTGAGTAACTTCCCACTGTCGCATTCACGGACAGTTCAGTATCACCGGTCATTTTCTTGGTAACGTATTTAATCGCGCCACCAATTGTATTTTTTCCGTATAAAGTACCTTGAGGCCCACGAAGAACTTCCACTCGTTCCAAATCGAACAAATCTAAAACTGCGCCTTGGGGTCTAGAAATGTAGACATCATCTACGTAAACACCAACACCTGGTTCAAAACCCCAAACAGGATCTTGTTGCCCCACACCACGAATAAATGCAGTTAATGTAGAGTTCGTTCCGCGACTCACTTGTAAAGTTGTATTGGGTGATTGCTGTTGGATCTCAGTCATCACTGACATCCCTTTTTCCATTAATTCTGTGGCACCTAATGAGGTAACAGAAACAGGGACTTCTTGTAGACTTTCAACCGTTTTACGAGCAGTAACTTCTATTCTTTCTAAACCACCTTTAGATTCTTCTTGTGCCGCTACTTGCCCTGAAAGACAAGATAAAGCAACAGCTGATGCGAGTGTCGAAAGTTTTAAAAACTTTCCCTTTTGAACGATAGATTGTGTGTGTGTGTGTTTCATAGAGTGTCCTTCTTACACAGTTTCTTTTTATACAATTATTCGATTCGCTGCGGTCACAGTGACAGTGTGATTACTCTAATCTACTTCAAAATATTTTACCTTAGTACCATAGTACTATGTCCCAAAAGGTAAAAAAGATTAACACTATATACCGCGCTCAAAACTGTATTTAGATACACGAAAGAGCGAAATGATATGACTCTCTGCGGTCACAGATTTTTGTATCATTAAAAAAAGGGAATAAAAATGCTGAGTCTAATTGGCTTAATCGGCGGCTTATTTTTGCTCATAGTCTTGACTATTAGAGGCATGAATCTTTTTATTGCAGCCCCTCTATGTGCTCTAATTGTTGCGTTAACGAGTGGTTTACCTGTCTTTATCGGCGATACCAATTTTGTAGAAACCTATATGTCGGGTTTTTCTGGATTCGTAGCAAACTGGTTCTTCATGTTCTTATTGGGAAGCCTGTTCGGTAAATTCATGGAAGATACTGGCGCAGCTGATGCTGTGGCAAAGGCAATTATTGGGCGCTTGGGTAAACAACATGCGGTAGCCGCAGTGGTCATTGCCTGTGCAATCCTAACCTATGGTGGGGTGAGCGTTTTTGTCGTGGCATTCTCTGTTTACCCCATGGCTTTGAGTCTGTTTAAAGACGCCAACTTACCAAGACGATTCATTCCTGCGGCACTGGCTTTTGGCTCTGTTACGTTCACTATGACATCAGCAGGCTCACCCGAAATACAAAATTGGATCCCGATAAAATATTTAGGTACATCCCCTTTTGCTGCATGGGAAGTCAGTTTAGTGGTGGCAATTTTCATGGCGACATTGGGATTCTGGTGGATCAGAAGAATGATGAACAAAGCGTTAGCCGCCGGTGAACGATTTGAAAGCAAAGATCACGACCCTAAAATTTCAGAACGAGATTACCCTCATTGGGTCACAGGTTTAATCCCCTTGTTGGTGGTACTGGTTTTATCCTATACCTTCCATGAATCGTTACAACAAATGGCGCTGATCGTTGCGTTAGGTGGCGGAGTATTAACCTTGATGATAATCAATTTCAAATACTTCCATAACCTAACCGCAGCAGTTGGCGTGGGTACAACAGGTGCGCTTATCGCCATTGGTAACACCGCAGCAGTGGTTGGTTTCGGCACTATTGCTAAATCTACCGAAGCCTTTCAAACAGCAGTGGAAGTCATGACTCAAATTCCAGGAAACGAATTAATAGGCGCAGCGATTGCGGTTAGTGTTATCGCAGGCTTAACCGGTTCGGCTTCAGGAGGACAAGCAATAGCGTTACCTTTAGTTGGGCCACACTACATGGATCAAGGTGTCGATCCTGAGCAGTTACATAGAATCGTTTCAATCTCTTCTGGTGCGTTGGATTCACTGCCCCATAACGGTTATGTTGTAACAACCATTCGAGGCATTTGTCATGAAACACATCAACGTGCTTATTGGGCAGTAGGTGCATTGACGGTGGTTATTCCACTAATTGGATTAAGTTTAGCCATCGGACTGTTTACTTTCTTTTAAATTTGTAAGTGGATATGAGGAGAATAGAGTTGAGATTACATCCTACCATCTGGCTAAAAGTCTGTTTTTTGCTGGTATGTTTAAGCATGCAATCGGCTTGTGCGAATACCCAAAGTAGCGCAGCCAATGTGGTCAGTTCTGCTGAGGTTGAACCTTTACCTTTGGTTCAAAAAAAGTCATTTACGACTAAAAACTTCCAGACATTTGGCGGAAAAAGTATTGAAACGGTCACTGTAGGTTGGGAAAGTTATGGCCGCCTGAACCCCAACAAAGACAACGTAATATTAATAACTCACTATTTTACCGGCAACTCCCATGCTGCCGGAAAGTATCAACACAGTGATAGCGCAGCGGGATATTGGGACGCCATCATTGGCCCAGGTAAAGCCATTGATACCAATCGTTTTTATGTTGTAAGTGTAGATAGCCTAGCCAATTTAGGTGCCCATGATCCCAATGTGATCACAACCGGCCCGGCCTCAATGAATCCAAAAACAGGTCAGCCATACGGTCTTGATTTCCCGGTAGTAACCATTCGTGATTTTGTAAACGTCCAGAAACAATTGCTAACGTCGTTGGGAATTTCAAAATTATATGCCGTAGCAGGTCCCTCTATGGGCTCAATGCAAGCTCTGGATTGGGCAGTTGCTTATCCTGACTGGGTAGAACGAATGATATCGGTTATCGGTTCAGGTGAAGCAGACGCATGGACATCGGCTAAACTCGAACATTGGTCGACACCCATCAAATTGGATAAAAACTGGCAGCAGGGAAATTATTATTCTGGCCTGCCGCCAACAGACGGATTAGTGGCCTCTTTAATGCTAATAACCCAAGATGCACTCTACCCTGATTTTTTTAATCAAGTTGGACAATCTATTGATTTTTCCCCATCCGAAGTAGCGCCACTTGAAGATATTCGACAATCACCAAGCATCGTTAATTGGTTGCGAGCAAGGGCTGAGGCACGGGCGGAGGCGATGGATGCAAACCACCTATTGTATTTAGTTCGAGCCTGTCAGTTGTACATTGCTGGCCACCAAGGTGATTTAAAGAATGCGCTAAAAAAAGTTAAGGCAAAAACCTTATTTTTACCGGCAGCCACAGATCTTTTATTGATGCCATATAATTTGCAGGCTACACATCAAATGCTATTGGATAATGGTAAAGACAGTCAGTTATCGATTTTGCCGGGAACCTTAGGGCACTTAGAAGGTGTCACAGGTATTACTAATCACGCCGCGCTAATCCAATCTTTTTTAAATAACTAGGTTAACAAGCATATGAGAAAATTACGTAATTTGGCTATCTGTATGGGATTAACCACTAGCCTGTCCATTAACGCCGTTGTTAATGCCGAGACTGTAGAATTGGATTTAGATATTGACAAGATCACTGTGTCAGGGCTATCTAGCGGTGGTTATATGGCAAATCAGTTTCACATTGCTTATTCTGATTGGGTAAAAGGTGCCGCCATTATTGCAGCTGGCCCCTATTATTGCGCTCAAGGAAGTATCACTACCGCGCTATCTGAATGTGTTAACAAACAATCCGCAGAATTCTCGCTGGATGTATTAACAAACCAACTAAGCCAATATGCAGAACAAGGATTAATTGCCCCGTTATCTCATTTACAAGACAGTAAAGTTTGGTTACTACATGGCAAATTAGACGCAAAAATCTCGCCCCCAGTAGCCAATGCCCTTTATCAGCAATATCAAGGGTTAGTTAAAGACGAAAACCTAACTTATATAAAAGATAAACCTTTTGCCCATCACTTCCCTACCCTGGCAACGGGATCTTCTTGTGATACCTCAGAATCGCCCTTTTTAGGAAATTGTAACTACGATGCAGCGGGTGAGTTGCTTAATTTTTTATACCCAGATTTAACGGCACCTTCAGCTGCATCTAGTGGCCAGATCAAACAAATTGACCAACATGAATTAGGCGGAGATCCTGCCGAAAGTATGGCCGAGAAAGGTTTTGTATATGTGCCTAAGAGCTGTGCACAAGGTGAAGAGTGTCAAGTGCATGTGAACTTTCACGGATGCAATCAAAATGCTCAAACTATTGGTCAAGATTATATCAAAAACAACGGTTTGAACCGTTGGGCTGATAATAATCAGTTAATCATTTTATATCCTCAAACAACTACATCAATGATGCTTCCAATGAACCCTCAAGGATGTTGGGATTGGTGGGGGTACACTGACAAAAATTATGCTACAGCCCAAGGAAAACAACTCAAAGCTGTTACAAATATCGTGAAATCACTTGCCGTTCAATCGAAATCTAAAGGATAAAAAATGCAAAATAAAACCATATTAATCACCGGCGCTGCAAGTGGGATTGGCTTTGGTATAGGCCAATATTTAGGAAAAATGGGACATAAGATCATTGTTGCCGATATTAATGCCCAAGCCGCTCAAAATGCAGTTGATAAATTAGTTGCAGAGAATATTAATGC
Source organism: Aliiglaciecola sp. 2_MG-2023 (assembly GCF_030548145.1). Taxonomy (NCBI): domain Bacteria; kingdom Pseudomonadati; phylum Pseudomonadota; class Gammaproteobacteria; order Alteromonadales; family Alteromonadaceae; genus Aliiglaciecola; species Aliiglaciecola sp. 2_MG-2023. The sequence goes on along the minus strand of NZ_JAUORY010000011.1, from coordinate 113,413 downwards.
TCAGTCTGTTGAATTAGATGTGAGTGACGCCGCCCAGATAGAAGCGTTACCGGAAAAACTGTTGCCAGATACTGTCGATGTGCTGATCAACAACGCAGGCATCCAACATGTATCTCGTTTAGAAGATTTTCCCGCACAAAAATGGCAACAACTAATCAATATCATGCTTGTTGGCCCCGCACTATTAAGCAAAGCGTTTTTGCCCCATATGCGCGAACAAAATTACGGACGCATTATTAATGTTGGTTCCTTGCACTCGGTTGTCGCCTCCCCCTACAAATCCGCTTATGTCGCTGCCAAACACGGGTTATTGGGATTTGCTAAAACCTTAGCGCTAGAAACAGGTGATTGTGACGTGACGATCAACACCTTATGTCCAGGCTACGTTAAAACCCCTTTGGTCGAGCAACAAATTGCCGCCCAAGCAATAGAAAATGGGATCAGTGAAGAAGATGTTATCAATAAAATCATGCTTGAGCCTATGCCTAAAAAAGCCTTTATAGAAATTGAAGAACTGGCCAGCACAGCGGCTTTTTTAATCAGTGATGCCGCTAAAAATATGACCGCTCAAGCGCTAGTAATTGATGGAGGTTGGACCGCTCGGTAAACATTTATTGAGACAGTGTTAACTATCATGCTTGGTTTTCATTACTAAGCATGGTTATACTGAGTTTTTGAATTTAAATAGAAAGTTATGCCTTTTAAAACTATTGGTCTGATTGGAAAGCCTGCACATGAAGGTGCAAACAAGAGCCTTAACGCTATATTGCAATTCCTTAAACGAAAAGGATGTCGAATTCTTGTCGAAACAAAGGTTTCTGGCATGCTACAAGGAAATGGTTTTGAAACGGCTGAGTTAGAAAACATCGGCTTACAAGCAGATCTAGCCATTGTTGTGGGTGGTGATGGCAACATGTTAGGGGCTGCCAGAATACTGGCTAAACACGACGTAGCAGTGGTGGGTGTCAACCGTGGCAACCTTGGTTTCTTAACAGATATCCACCCAGACGATATAGATCGTCAGTTAACCTGTTTGTTCAATGGTGAGTTTGTCAGAGAACAGCGCTTTATTCTGCAAGTTGATGTATTTCGTGACGGTATACAACAAAGCTCCAATTCGGCTATTAATGAAGTCGTGCTGCATCACGGTAAAGTAGCCCATATGATGGAATTCGAAGTATACATTGACGATAACTTTGTTTTTAGTCAGCGCTCCGACGGACTCATTGTGGCCACACCCACAGGTTCCACAGCATACTCCCTGTCTGGTGGTGGCCCAATTCTCACACCTAACCTAGATGCCTTAACATTGGTGCCAATGTTCCCCCACACCTTGAGTAGTAGACCAATAGTGGTAGATGCCAATAGTGTAGTGAGAATGAAAGTGTCTAATGATAACACCGATAATCTACAAGTAAGTTGTGACAGTCACATTGCACTCACTGTGTTTCCTGGTGATGAAATCCATATCAAAAAAAATCAAGACAGATTGTCTCTGATCCATCCAAAAGATTATAACTACTTCAACGTTCTTCGCACCAAACTAGGCTGGGGTTCGAAACTCTATTAACTTTTAGCGTGCAAATAGCAATTCTACTTTACAACTAGAAATTTATGTATATATTTACAGTTACTGTATGTATAACCATGTGTTTGTTTTTATGTTAATTCACTTATCTGTACAAAATTTAGCAGTCGTAAAGTCATTAGACGTCGATTTTAAGCAAGGTCTTAGCGTTATTACCGGTGAAACCGGGGCTGGTAAGTCTATTGCTATTGATGCCCTTGGGTTATGTTTAGGTAATCGCGCCGATGCTGGTATGGTGCGACCTAGTTGCGACAAAGCGGATGTTTGTGCAACCTTTGATATAACAAATCTTCCAAAAGTTAAATCTTGGCTAAATGAGAATGACTTAAGTGAGCAAGAAACATCGGAAAACGAACATCAAGAGCTAATGATTCGACGCGTAGTTTCCTCTGAAGGCCGTTCAAAAGCCTATGTAAATGGTTATCCCGTTCCGGCACAACAACTCAGAAGTTTAGGCTTACAATTAATTAGCATTCATGGTCAACATGCCCATCAATTATTGCTTAAATCTGAAATTCAGAAGCAATTGGTCGATAATTTTGCAGAACATGGCAATTTAGTCAGTGATGTTAAGCAGCAATATGAATTACTTAACACTGCCCAGAAGCAAATGGCCGTGCTATTGGCTGGTACGCAAAAACGTTCAGATCGTCGAAATTTACTGCAATATCAGGTGCAAGAATTAGATGAATTCAATATCGCTGAAAATGAATTTATTGAACTGGAATTAGAGCATAAAAAATTAAGTAACAGCCAAGCTTTGTTAGAACAATCACAGAAGAGCTTTTATCAACTATATGATGCTGATGAAGGCAGCGCTTTAAATGCAGTGCAAAGTAGTATTGATATGCTCGGAGAATTGCAAGAGCATGATCCTGAATTAGCGCCTATCGTTACCATATTAAACGAAGCACTCATTAATATTGATGAAGCCTCTAGCCAATTGCGCGCCTATACTGACCGCTTAGAAATTGATCCCATGAGGATGCAACAAATTGAACAACGTTACTCTCAAGCGTTAGATTTGGCTAGAAAGCACGGTGTGCGTCCTGAAGGACTGTTTGAGCATCATCAACAATTGTCTACTGAGTTAGCCGAATTAGATAATCAAGACGAGTCTCTGGAGGAATTACAGGGCAAACTCACGGTATTACAACAAAATTATATCAGTGCAGCAGAAAAACTAAGCGCCAGTAGAAGCAAGGCAGGCAATAAATTAGCAAAATTGGTCGAACAACATATTCAAGAGATGAATATGTCGCAGGCAAAATTTTCTGTGTGCGTAGAATTTGATGCCGAACTTGCTCCCTCCCCCTCAGGTTTAGACAAAGTGAAGTTTTTAATTTCCACAAACCTAGGCATTAAAGCGGATACTTTAGAAAAAGTAGTCTCCGGTGGTGAACTTTCTAGAGTTGGTCTTGCCTTACAAGTGATTAGTGCCAAAGGTAACTTAATTCCAACTATGATTTTTGACGAAGTGGATACAGGTATCAGTGGACCCACGGCATCTGTAGTTGGAAAGTTATTGCGGAAACTCGGTCAAACAAGCCAAGTCATTTGTGTAACCCATTTACCGCAAGTAGCAGCAAGTGGTCATCAGCAAATGTTTGTGACTAAGTTTTCAGATAAAAAAACCACTGAAACACACATGATTTGTTTACAAGAAAATGAACGAATTGAGGAATTAGCTCGCCTACTAGCTGGGGACACTTTGACCAATTCAGCTATTGCTAATGCAAAAGAATTACTCAGCAGTTATCATTAGTCTCGATTAATTATTGATTGCAGACCTAATGCTGAGTTAGCATGCGTGTCCAGAAATAAGCTGGCTCATTGGGCTAAGCTAGATTAATTATTTAACTTAAATGAAAGAATGAATGAAGTATAAAAGTATAATAGCGGCTGTTGTAACAACATTATTTTTGTCTGGCTGCACAGATTGGATATACCGTATTGACGTTCCCCAAGGGAATTTCCTACAGGAAAAAAGCGTTAAACAACTGCGTGTTGAAATGACCAAAGAACAGGTTATTTATGTACTAGGACGTCCAGTAGTTCAGGATTCTTTCGACCACGATACTTGGTATTACATATACGAGATGAAGCGCGGTATGAGCAAGCGAGGTGAAGACTTTCGCAAAGAATTAATCATTCATTTTGAAGATGAAAAAGTGGCTAGCGTAACTGGTGACTTTGAGCTTTCCGAAGATTTTAATACACCGCTAGATCAATAGTTCTTCTCTAATTTATCGAATCTTTTCCCCGCCTGACATATTTAATGGAAGGTGGGAAAATCGATGATTTCTGCCATCACTGTGCTGCAATCTAATTGTTAGTTAACCTATCTTATTGATAATTCATAATATCCCACCATTACCCTAGCCCAAAACGCGATTAACGTGTTAAAACGGTGCTTCGCGATTTAAATCAACAAACCCCATCAAAATAAAGTTATTTGTGGCATAATCCTGCGCAAAATTTATATGTCTTTAATCTATAGGAATTGCCAACGTGTTAGCTACTGCCAATATCACCATCCAATTTGGTGCCAAGCCTCTTTTTGAAAATGTGTCCGTCAAATTTGGAGAGGGAAATCGTTACGGTCTTATCGGAGCTAACGGTTGCGGTAAATCCACGTTCATGAAAATTCTAGGTAATGATTTAGAGCCATCTTCAGGTAACGTTACAAAAGATCCTAATGAAAGAATTGGTAAGCTTAAACAAGATCAATTCGCCTTTGAAAAATATTCAGTAATCGATACTGTTATTATGGGCCATGAAGAGCTGTGGAAAGTCAAAGAAGAACGAGATGCGATTTATGCTAATCCGGAAATGACAGAAGAAGATGGTATCAGAGCAGCCGAACTGGAATCTGAATTTGCCGAAATGGATGGATACACTGCTGAGTCTCGCGCGGCTGAATTGCTTACCGGTGTGGGAATAGAAGAAGCTTTACATTACGGTCCAATGAGCGAAGTAGCACCAGGTTGGAAATTACGGGTGTTGTTAACCCAAGTTTTATTCGCAGACCCGGATATTATGCTGTTAGACGAACCCACCAACAACTTGGATATTGATACTATTCGTTGGTTGGAAGATACTCTTAATTCACGTAACTGTACGATGATTATTATTTCTCACGATCGTCACTTCTTAAACAGTGTTTGCACCCATATGGCTGACCTCGATTATGGTGAGTTACGACTTTTCCCTGGCAACTATGATGAGTACATGACCGCTGCTACTCAATCCAGAGAACGTTTACTGTCTGACAACGCCAAGAAAAAAGCACAAATTGCAGAGCTAAAAACCTTTGTCAGTCGCTTCTCAGCTAATGCGTCAAAATCTAAGCAAGCTACATCTCGTGCCAAGCAAATAGACAAAATCCAACTGGATGAAGTAAAACCTTCTAGTCGTCAAAATCCATTTATTCGTTTTGAACAAGATAAAAAGCTGCATCGATTAGCCCTAGAAGTAGAAGGTTTGAGTAAATCCTTTGAAACTCCCCTATTCTCTGATCTGGATTTAATGATCGAGGTAGGCGAACGGGTTGCGATCATTGGTCCCAATGGCGCAGGTAAAACAACCTTAATGCGTTGTTTATATGGAGACATTGCAGCCGACAGCGGGAATGTAAAATGGTCTGAAAACGCATCTATAGGCTATTACGCGCAAGACCACGCTCATGATTTCGAAGAAGACAAAACCTTATTAGATTGGATGTATCAGTGGGGTAAAGAAGGCGATGATGAACAGGTTATTAGAGGAACACTAGGCAGACTATTGTTTTCTCAAAAAGAAATTGATAAATCAGTTAAAGTCATATCTGGTGGTGAGCAAGGTCGAATGATTTTCGGCAAGCTTATTTTGCAGAAAAATAACGTATTACTAATGGACGAACCAACCAATCACTTAGATATGGAGTCCATAGAATCGTTAAACTTAGCCCTTGAAAACTACCCAGGCACACTGTTGTTTGTTAGCCATGACCGTGAATTTGTATCTTCATTGGCAACCCGGATTTTAGAGATTACTGAAGATGGGATAATCGACTTCAAAGGCAACTACGAAGATTATCTAAGCAGTAAAAAGCTCGTTTAAACAAACTAACTTAAATAACCTGTGGGCGGTATCAGTATGCAAAATAAAGCTAAAAACATCGGCGTTTTTGTTGATGTGCAAAATGTTTACTACACCTGCCGACAGGCTTATCAAAAACAGTTTAATTATCGCCAGCTTTGGCAACAACTTTCAGAACACGGCAATATAATTGTAGCCAACGCTTATGCGATAGCCCGCCAAGATGACCAACAAATTAAATTCCAAGATGCCCTTCGGCATATTGGTTTTGAGGTTAAACTAAAACCCTTTATTCAACGCAGTGATGGTACCGCCAAAGGTGATTGGGACGTCGGTATTACCGTTGATATGATCGACCAGTCAGCGCATTTAGACGAAGTTATTTTACTCAGTGGGGATGGCGATTTCGCGGTACTGATGGGCTACATTAAAACTAAGTTTGGCGTTTCTACACAGGTTTATAGCGTGCCTAAATTAACCGCCAAAACATTGAGTGATTGTGTCGATGTGTATCATTCAATTGAGGCTAATTCTCCGTTACTCAAATAAATAAATATCAATCACAATTAATACTGTCCAAACATACAGTAGTTTGTTATATTTAATTTCGACGGCACAAAACCTACTGAAATTTGAGGATATATTATGGCGATTATTGTGAAATATGTTGTTGAGCGAAATGGAGAAGAGAAACTTGTGACTTCAGACAAAAAAGCCGCTGACCAATATGACAAAATGCTTGATGTAGCGGATAACCTAAGTACCTACATTCAGGCTAAAGGTATTAAATTACCTAATGATGTATCTGAAGAACTCACCATCATGCTGTCTAAAAACAAAGACGTGATAGCGAAGTTATTTAAAGGTACTGATGCAGATTCAATTTTAGAGCAAGAAAAAGCAGAAGTGGTAAAAATGGATAAGAAGAAAGCGTAAGCAACACACTACCCGAAATTATCGTAAAGCCCCTAAATTATCCGAATGCTAAAAAACACGCTTACACTTTTGTGTAAGCGTTTCTTGCACTCCCTCGAAACAATGTATCCATCAAACTCTAGGTTCGGACTAAACCTGTATGCAAAAAACTATAACAATTCCGCCACTCTATCATTGAATAAATACAAGCTATAGACTAATATTTGTACACAATCATTCTGGTTTATATTCCATAGGTCAATAAGTAACTCAGAAGTGCGAAAAAACTGTATCGTGTCATTATTTTAGTATCAGTATTTGGCAAAATTGAAATTGATCAGAAGGATCTGGACTTTGAAGCTCAATAACCTGTTTATTGCCATTAGTGTAATCATTCTTTCTGTTGGATCTGTACTGTATGCTCCTCCATTTGATGCGCAACATCCTAGTTTCATCGCAGTAATACCTCCTGTACTTGCTATTTTGTTTTCATTTATTTTTCGTCAGGTTATCGTCTCGATGATTATGGGTATATGGTTTGGGGCTTGGGTAATTAATGGCGCAGATATCAATGCAGTAATTACCAGTTTATTTGACGTTCCCGCCAAGTATGCAGTATCAGTATTAGTTGATAGTGAACACATTATGTTGATCCTTTTATCTGTGTTTATTGGTGGCTTGATGGCCGTTATTTATCGCAATGGCGGAATGCTGGGATTAGTGAATATAATTTCAAAAAGGGCCAATACGCGCAAAAAAGCACAATTAAGTGCTGCGTTTATAGGCATTTTGATTTTTTTTGACGATTACTCCAACACGCTATTAACCGGTAATACGATGCGACCATTAATGGATAGATTAAGGGTATCGCGAGAGAAATTGGCTTATATCGTAGATTCAACTGCCGCGCCAATTACTTCAATTGCCGTTATTTCGTTATGGGTAGGGTTTCAAGTTGGACTCATAGAAACTGCAACAAAATCTATCACTGAATTAGAAAGTCCATTTATGCTGTTTATCCATTCGATTGCATACAGTTTTTACCCAATTTTAGCACTTCTTTTTGTTTTTATTGTCGCTTCAACAGGCAGAGATTTTGGTCCTATGTTAGAAGCAGAAAAAAGTGCGTTGAAGACACTAAATGAAGAAAATAAAATCGATAGTCCGCAAAATAGCATTAAAATCTCTTCTGCCTATAATGCAACTATTCCTATATTCGTTTTAGTTTCCAGTATGCTAACCGGGCTATATATTACCGGCGACGGTAACACGCTATTTTCGATAATAAGTTCTGCTGATCCGTTTAAATCACTTTTAATCGCTGGTTTTGTGGGCTCGATTGTTGCCATAGTCATGTCAGTTAGTCGTAAACTGATGTCCCTTAATCACGCCATAGAAACCTGGGGTGAAGGAGTCAGCTCAATTACCAGTGCTGTTATTATTCTCGTTTTAAGTTGGTCATTGGCGCAGTTAACTCAAGAGATGAACACAGCGCAATATATAATCACTCAACTAGGTGATTCAGTTTACGCGCCAGTCTTTCCGGCAATTGTGTTTGTATTGTCAGCAATCATAGCATTAGGTACAGGATCATCATGGGGAACCATGGCAATCCTAGTGCCATTAGTTATACCTTTAAGTTGGAAAATAATTAATCAAGACATAGATATTCCAGCTGCTGCTAATATGCACATATTTTATTCGTCAATATCAGCAGTTTTAGCTGGTTCAGTCTGGGGCGATCATTGCTCGCCGATTTCAGATACCACGGTCTTATCTTCTATGGCATCAAAATGCGATCATATTCAACACGTTCGCACCCAAATGCCTTATGCACTGCTTGTCGGGTTTGTCGCAGTAATGTTAGGCACCTTACCTGCTGGCTTTGGCTTCCCATGGTGGCTTGGTTTGCTCGTCGGTGCTGCATGTTTAATAGTTACAATGCGAATCATTGGTAAACGAAGCTAATCAAATTATCTGACTTATTATTCGTTTGCCTGCAAATCAATTGCAACCTTAATCCGATCTATAAATTCAAAGCGTTTCCGATTCAAATCGGCATCGCTAGCTGTTGGCCAATTACCATTGAAGGCAATCACAAGATTTCTATTTGGATCAATAAATATAGTTTGCCCAAATATACCTCGAGCAGTATAACTTCCGTCATTGAATGTCCACCATTGATACCCATAGCCTCTGTCGGGAAATCCATAGTCAACTTGTTTAATTGTCGCTTTTGCTACCCAATCATCAGGAAAAACCGACTCCCCTTCTATTTGCCCATTTTCCAACATAAACAAACCATAGCGGGCAAAATCACGTAAGCTAGCTTGAATACAACATCCTGATATTTCGTTACCATCAGAACCCAAAATCCAAGTCGCTTTTTGTGCCATCCCAAAGGGCTGCCAAATTTTTTCAGTCAAATATTCGCTAATATTACGCCCAGTTGCTCGTTCAACTAAAATACCAATTAGGTTGGTTTCCCCTGTAGAGTATTGCCATTTTTCACCCGGTGGGTAGGCTCTAGATAAACCACGCATGTAACTCACTATCGTGGGCAAGCCATCTTCTGCTTTATGATTGTTGAACATGGCTACATCTGAATTTGGATCAGTGTAATCTTCATTCCATGCAACACCAGAGGTCATGGTAAGTAATTGTTCAATGGTTACATTATCGTAAACAGAGTCTTTTAAGCCGGTAACATATTCAGAAACATTGTCGTTAAGACTGCTTATGTGGCCTTCTTTTATGGCAATACCAACAAGACTTGAAGTGAATGATTTAGCCATTGAAAAGCTAGTCCACCTGGAGTCAGCTGAATGTCCGAGACCATATTTTTCAAACCTGATTTTGCCTTTATGCAGTATTAAACCACCAGCTAAACGCTGCTCCTCAAAAAAACCATCGATATCTTCATTTAGTATCAATTCCTCGCCGATAGGCAACTCTTTTACTTTGCTACTTGGCAGCATTTCGCGAGACTTAACGAGAAGAGAAAACTGATCCATAACTTGGAAAGCAGCATCACGCTGACTTTGACTCCAAAAAAGAACATCAAGAGCTTCAGGTGGATCTAAAATAAGCGAACGCCATTTAGGACCAACCCACCACCACCCTAAGGCGGAAAAAATCAACAATGCTGTTAGCGCACGACCCATCCATTTCAACGTTTTATTCATATTATTTTCTTTCCATGATTATCTAAATACGTACACAAGCTAATATTTTTAAATTTTAACACCTTGATAGTTTTATCATTATTCCTGTAACTGGGCAAACGCACGTACCAAAAAGGTCAGCGCCTTCCACATAACGAAGAAATGGAGAATCAAGATAGGTTCCGGTATTTGAACACATATCAATTTTACCTATTTGAAATATGGTGCCCTCTTCATAGTATGACGTAGATGCTTCTCGGCTCAGATAGTCACAAATTATAGGGCAGGTAACCCCTTGTACGTGACCAATCCATCTTCGACGGTATGACTGAGATCTATTAATTTGCTCATTTTATCGTCTCTCTTCATTATTTTTTTGTAAAAACCAAAAAAGCCAGTTGGGTCAGCAACTGGCTTAAAGAATTAACGTATAAAGAGCACTAGATATAAACTATTTACCACTTTTCAAATGGTCTGCTACTAAAAATGCCATTTCTAACACTTGGTCAGCATTCAAACGCGGATCACATTGGGTTTTATAAGCCTGGGCAAGATCGTCATCACTGATTTGATACGCGCCACCAGTACATTCCGTCACATGCTGGCCAGTCATTTCTAAATGAATACCACCTGGATGTGTACCTTCAGCACGATGAGCAGCAAAGAACTGCTGAATTTCGCTTAAGATGTCATCAAAGTTTCTAGTTTTATAACCACTAGATGCTTTTTTGGTATTGCCATGCATTGGATCTGAACTCCACACGACTTTTCGTCCTTCCGCTTTTACTCGGCGCAGTAATTTTGGCAAATTTTGCTCAAGCTTATCTGCACCCATGCGCGTAATGAACGTCAAACGGCCAGCGCTATTATCTGGGTTCAAGGTGTCGATTAATCTCATCAATTCGTCTTCTTGAATTGTTGGACCAATTTTAACCCCAATAGGATTATGTATGCCGCGGAAGAACTCAATATGGGCGTGATCCAATTGACGGGTACGCTCACCAATCCACACCATGTGTGCAGAGCAGTTGTAAGGTTTACCTGTCAATGTATCAATGCGGGTTAACGCTTGTTCGTAATTTAGTAGCAAGGCTTCATGGGAAGTAAATAAATTAGTTTCATGCAAAGTTGCGTTATTCACATGATTAATACCAATCACATCCATAAATTCCAATGCATCTTGCAAGCGGTTGGTGACGTCTTGATAACGATCACGTAACGGATTGTTCTCAAGAAAGGTCATATTCCAACGATTCACCTGATGCAAATCCGCTAAACCACCTTGGGCAAATGCGCGCAATAAGTTTAAGGTTGAAGCGCCTCTATGGTATGCCTCTAACATCCGATTAGGATCAGGCATTCTAGACTGCTCAGTAAATTCAAAGCTATTGATGATATCACCACGATAACTCGGTAAAGAAACACCATTAATCGTTTCTAAATCAGAGGAGCGTGGCTTTGCATACTGCCCTGCCATTCTCGCAACTTTTGTTACTGGGCATTTTCCGGCAAAGGTTAAAACAATTGCCATTTGCAGAATAACTTTAAAGGTATCTCTTATTTTAGGCGCATTAAATTCGTCGAAAGATTCCGCACAATCACCACCCTGTAGTAAGAAACCTTTGCCTTCGGCTACATCACCAAGTTGTTTGTATAGTTGCCTTGTTTCTTCAGCAAAAACCAGCGGAGGATAACTATGTAGTTTGCTCTCAACTTCTTTTAATAAAGCTTGATCTTGATAAGTAGGTTGTTGCTGGATAGGTTTAGATCTCCAGCTATCCGGTTGCCATTGGCTCACACGCATTCCTTAAATACAGTCAAAAAAAGCAGGCTATACCTGCTAAATAAAAATTACGGGGAAATTACCCTAAAACGCCTTTATAGTACAATGTCAATACGCGCTAATCTATTCAACTATGGACTATAACATCGATTTAAATTGTCATAGACAATATAGACAATGAGATGGGAATAAATTCAAACGTACTTACGATTGTTAATCATCTAGAACAATCAGAGCAGATATATGCTCGATAAGACCATCGGCTGATGCCTCGATTAAATCAAGAACATACTCAAAGCCTTTCTTACCGCCATAATAAGGATCTGGGATTTCCTGTTCCTCTAACCCAGAAAAAGACATAAACAACTTTATTTTATCTTGATACTCTTCTGGGCATTCACTTTGCAAACCACGAAGATTCATTTCATCCATGGCGATCAGAATATCGAAGTCACTAAAATCTTGTTTGGTGATTTTGCGACAATTTATCCCTGAAAAATCATAACCTCGGGCTTCCCCCACGGCAACAGAACGCTCATCGGGTTCCGCGCCAGTATGATATCCTTGGGTTCCCGCTGAATCTATTTTCAACAGCAAACCTTTTTCATGGGCTTTTTTCCTAAATACTGCTTCTGCGCTAGGAGAACGACAAATATTGCCCAAACATACAAACAATACAGAGCGAATTGTTACAGCCATTCGAGTTGTTTCCTATTCCTGATTCTCTTATGCTTAAGAGTCTATTCTATCTAGCTAAAAAAGCGCGTCTAGCGTTAAATTCATTTCAAAGGAAAAAAATGTCAGAAAAACGTGTACTCATGTTGAGCAGTTCAAAAGTTGGCAATGAAGAATACCTAGCTAACCCCAGAAAAATGATATTGCCGTTTTTAGATAAGGTTAAAACTGCGATTTTCATCCCCTATGCAGGCGTCACTATGTCATGGGATGACTACACTGAAAAAGTGCAACAGGCGTTACCAGAGATACGTATTACTGGTATCCACACATTGCCAAATGCAGCCGATGCAATCAATAACGCCCAAGCAATTATTGTCGGTGGAGGCAATACCTTTAACTTGCTTTATCAATTGCAGAGCAATGACATAATAAAAAGTATCCAAAATAAAGTGAATTCTGGTACCCCTTATATCGGTTGGAGTGCAGGTTCAAATATTTGTGGTTTGAGTATTAAAACCACGAACGACATGCCAATCATTCAGCCTGAATCATTTTCTGCTTTAGCCTTTGTTCCGGTACAAATTAATCCCCATTATAGCGATTATCAGCCACCTGGTCACAATGGTGAAACAAGGGCTCAACGGATTGCTGAATTTTGTGTATTGAACCCAGACACCCATGTAATTGGGATAAGAGAAGGAAGTGGTTTGCTGCTCCAGGGCGATACATTTACGCTAATTGGTGAACTCGACGGTGTTATCTTTAAAGGGAATCAACAACAAACCATAGCTGCTAATACAGCTCTAAATAACTTATTGAAATAACCTATCAATCGACAAATACTCTGCAGCTTGTTCGGTGTTTTTTAGCTTAGGCACAACACCGAGACAAGGTGCGGGGATCAATTGCTTTAAGCTCTCAATATTGTCCTGTAAATACAACATCTGCTCATCAATCTGATTAGCTACCCAACCGATAACCTCTAGACCATCAGCGCAGATAGCTTGATAGGTGAGTAATGCGTGATTCAAACAGCCCAACTTCATACCAACCACCAACACCACAGGTATTTTTTGTTGGATCGCAAAATCTGATAAGAATGCCCCTTCGCCTAATGGCAAACGCCACCCACCCGCTCCTTCGGTTAGCAGTAAATCAGCATTTGCAGAGAGTAAATCTGTATAGGCTGAGGTTATTTGTTGTAAATCGAGGGTCACTCCCATGCGCTGAGCGGCTAAATGGGGTGCGACAGGATCAGCAAACGCGATGGGATTAATTTTTTCATAGGGTAATTGCAATGTGCTAACACGCTGCAGGGCCACTGCATCATCGTTTCTAAGACCTTCCGCGGTTTCAAAACAGCCGGCAGAAACCGGTTTAAAACCTATGGTGGAAAGCCCTCTTTTTGCCGCAAGCTGCAAAATGGCTGAGCCAATAACGGTTTTTCCTGCATCGGTATCAGTACCTGCAATAAAAATAGAGTTGATCATATATCTTTGCTCAAAATCAAAAAACTAACTTGGTAAGACAAGGGTAACTGGTCTTCAACGGCAAAACGTTGCTTATAAATCCGTTCAAATTCAGCTAAAGACTGTCGACTCAGTTTTGAGTGGTTACCGGTTTGAGGCACAACATTTGCGCCAATATGGCGAATACTATTTAACACGCTAATCGCGTTAGGGTGCCAGGTAGTATAGGTTTTTTGCTGCTCAAGCACTTTAAACCCGCACTGTTGTGCTGCTTTTACCAATTCGCGATGGGGAATGAATTGGTTGACTCTAGGGACTGAATCGATTTCCCCCCAAGTTACCTGTAATTCTGACATCGAACCTTCGCTCAGCAACGCTAAGACGGCGCGGCCATCATCGGTTAAGACCCGATTCGCCTCCGCTAAACTCTGCTGAATTGGCGTACACCACTGTAATGCCATACAAGAAAAAATCGAATCAAAAGACTTATCTGGAAATGGCAAAGATTCCGCGTCTGCTATGTGGAAGTCAATGAATCCTTTAATGTCGTCAGTTGGATTAAGTTTTTTCGCCTGCTCAATCATGCCCGCTGCTAAGTCTATGCCGCAGACATGTTGAAATTTGTCCACCAGCATTCGGGTTAAACGAGCGGTCCCACAACCAATATCCAACAATTTTCCGAGTGTATTAGCTTGCACCAACTGAATTGCATCAAAACCAATATCTAATTGCACTTGTGCGACATCATCATAACGATATGCTGATTGACTAAACTGGTAGGCTATTCTGCGCTTTTTATCCACAACGGTGTCAATCATGGGTTAATACCTGATAACGCTTAAGCACTATTACTAAAGCATCAACAAATGCATCTATGTCAGTGTGTTTATGACTGGCTGATAAGGTAATTCGTAGCCTGTCAGTTCCCTTAGGAACAGTGGGATAACGTATGGCTGTGACCCAAAGCCCAAGCTGCTTCAAATCCTCACTAATTTTCACACACTTAACTGGGTCGCCAATAACAATAGGTTGGATGGCAGTTTGTGAATCAGTTATCGGCACACCCGTTTGCAAGCATAACTGTCTAAACTGAGCAATTCGTTGGGTTAACGTTCGCTGCTTGACACCATCCGCTAACGATTGAAAACTCGCATAGGTTGCCATCGCCATAGCAGGAGGCATTGCGGTGCTATATACATAATGCTTGGCAAAGTTAACCAAGTAGTCGATAAGCACTTGCGAGCCTGCGACAAAAGCACCAGAGGTGCCAATTCCTTTGCCAAAAGTCCCCATTAATATCGGCACCTGAGATTGACTTAGATTCAATTGTTCAGCGCTGCCTAAGCCGGTTTTACCCAATACTCCCATGCCATGCGCATCATCTACCATTAACCAAGCATCATATTGCTGAGCCACTTTGTGCAGTTCATCTAAACGTCCCAAATCACCGTCCATACTAAATACCCCTTCGGTGGCAATAAGGTAATCCTGAATGTTAGCTTGAGACTGTTGCTGTGCTTGTCGGTTACTCGAAGCGAATAACGTTGTCAGATGATCAATATCATTATGCCGAAAGCGCTTGTATGTGCCGTCACAATGTTTTGCCGCTTCCACAAATGATGCATGCATTAACTTATCCGACAAAATACACAAATTCGGGTTTGCTAATGCCTGACAAATAGCTTGGTTGGCGGCAAAGCCAGAATTAAATAATAAAGCGGCTTCACGCTTTAAACCACTGGCCAAAAACTCTTCCAATTGCTGATGCGCACGAGTATGGCCGGTAACAAGTGGCGAAGCCCCACTGCCCACACCATAGCTGGAAATGCCTTCCACCCAAGCCTGCATAACAGCAATATCTTGACGTTGTCCTAGATAGTCATTGCCGGAGAAACTCAAAAAGTGCTGCCCATCAACCTCAATCATTGTGCCAGCAGAAGAATCGATTATCCGCCGTTGACGCAACAAACCTTCACGTTTACGTGCATTCAGAGCCGCTTGTAAATAAGCAAAAGCCACTGACTAATTAGTCGTCTCAGGCACAGCGACGACAGGTTTACTGGCATCGTAGAATAATTCATTTCCAGCTTGCTCTGACTCACCCGCCTGAATCTCTTCCATTAAAGCGGCTTCATGGGCTTCATCAGAATACTCACGGGTTTGTTTAGAGTTGATTCCCAATTTTTTGAATAGCATGACATCTTCATGGGTCTCTGGATTAGAGGTGGTTAACAATTTACAACCGTAAAAAATTGAATTTGCGCCAGCCATAAAACACATGGCTTGCATTTGTTCATTCATAGCCTCACGCCCCGCCGACAAACGAACAAAAGACTTAGGCATTAAAATACGGGCGACAGCAATAGTACGAATAAATTCGAAAGAATCTAAATCTTCCACATCATCCAATGGTGTACCTTTTACTTTCACCAACATATTGATCGGCACACTTTCTGGGTGATGTTCTAAATTGGCCAATTGCATCAACAAACCAGAGCGGTCATCGGCCTCTTCACCCATGCCGACGATACCACCAGAACAGACATGCATACCGGCATCACGCACATTTTGCAGTGTATCTAAACGATCTTGATAGGTACGGGTTGTAATGATATCACCATAATATTCGGGTGACGTATCCAAGTTGTGATTGTAATAATCTAATCCAGCTTGCTTTAGTGCTATCGCCTGATCACGGGTTAACATACCCAAGGTCATACAAGTCTCTAGGCCAAGCTTTTTAACTTCTTTGACCATTTCCAAAACATATGGCATATCACGCTCTTTTGGATTTCTCCAAGCCGCCCCCATACAAAAACGCGTTGACCCTGTTGCCACAGCCTCTTTGGCCCGCTGAATAACTTTTTCAATTTCCAAAAGGCGTTCTTTTTCTAGGCCAGTATCGTAACGCGCACTTTGCGGGCAATATTTGCAGTCTTCCGGACAAGCCCCAGTTTTAATCGACAATAATGTGCTGACCTGCACATAATTAGGATCAAAATGTTGGCGATGAATACATTGGGCCTGGAAAAGCAAATCATTAAAAGGCATAGCGAATAATGCATTCACTTCGTCTAATGTCCAGTCGTGTCTTATCTGTGCTGCACCTGAAAAATCTGCTGGGAACGCCATATTTGGTCCTTTACTATCGAATTATGTTGGCTTAGTCTAAGGCCGACTTAAACATTGTCAACTCTTACCAGATACTTTGATTTACAAGTGAGTATTATTTGAACAAATCTAACCTAACTGATATCGAATTTGACCAAAAACATATTTGGCATCCATACACATCTGCGATTAACCCTCTTCCTTGTTATGAAGTTGAATCAGCAGAAGGGGTTTTCCTGAAACTGAAAGATGGCGAACGTTTAGTCGATGGCATGTCATCTTGGTGGGCAACCATTCATGGCTACAATCATCCAGAGCTAAATAAAGCGGCCAATAAACAGTTAGAAAAAATGTCTCATGTGATGTTTGGCGGAATCACTCATAAACCCGCTATCGATCTTTGCAGAACACTAGTGGATATTACACCTGAAGGCTTGGAGCGTGTGTTTTTAGCTGATTCTGGCTCAGTTTCGGTAGAAGTCGCAATGAAAATGGCATTGCAATATTGGGCGTGCCAAGGTGCTCCAGAGAAACACCGTTTTATATCCCCTCGCAATGGTTACCATGGTGATACCTTTGCGGCTATGTCGGTATGTGACCCGGTAAACGGTATGCACAGTTTATTTAACCAAGTGTTATCTTCACAAATATTTGCCCCAGCACCACAAACTCAATTTGATCAAACTTGGAATGAAGATGATATCGGACCCCTTGAGGATTTGATTCTTACCCACAAAAACGAAGTCGCAGCACTTATTATCGAACCAATAGTGCAAGGAGCCGGAGGTATGCGCATATACCACCCAGAATATCTTCATCGTTGTCGACAGTTATGTGACGAACACAACATTTTGTTAATTTGTGATGAGATTGCTACAGGGTTTGGTAGAACAGGTAAACTGTTTGCGTGCGAACATGCTGGTATAAGTCCAGATATCATGTGCGTAGGCAAAGCGTTAACCGGTGGTTATATGACACTTGCAGCAACGCTTTGCACAGAAGATGTTGCATTAGGGGTCTGTGCGTCTGAACCGGGCGTGTTTATGCACGGCCCTACGTACATGGGTAATCCGTTAGCTTGCGCGGTAGCTAATGCCAGTTTGGCTTTGTTGGCACAGAATAAGTGGCAAGCACAAGTCGAAAGAATTGAAAAACAACTGCAACATCAGTTGTTCCCCTTAAAAGACCATGTTGCTGTAGAAGACGTCAGAGTATTGGGCGCAATTGGTGTCGTTGAATGTAAAAAAGCAGTAAACGTTGCTGAGTTACAACGTGTTTTTGTTGATAACGGCGTTTGGATCCGACCATTTGGAAAACTCATTTACATTATGCCGCCGTTTATTATTAATCAGCAACAACTCACTCAACTGACCGCCGCTATTGCGATCAGTTTACAGACACTCAATTAGTGATATTTCAAAGATCAGATAAGATCCAAACTAATACCACTACGCTGATTGCCAATAAAATAACTACGTTTATACCAAAATAGTCATTTCGGCGGCGAGTTCTATATCGCCGCATGAAAAGTACAAACAGACTCATGAATGTGCATAGGCAAAGTAACATAATTAGATAAAGACTAAGAGACATAGCCCAATCTTGTCGACCAGATACTCCCCAATATTCTTGCACGCCAGATATCAATTCTGGCCGTGCATAATGGAAAACTATCAAAGAAGCGACAAATATCACCCAAGCAACAATATTCAATCCCAATACAATTTGGTAAAATTTATCGCGGCTTCGAGGCGTTTTTCGGCGGTTTTCGCCCTGCCAAGGGAATTGTTCAGACATATTCTCTATTTAGCGCCTATTTTTACTTGAGTCTGTCATTTAGCTAAGTAAGATTACACACCTTATTTATGCGACAGATTCTAGTGACATTTTAATTATCCAGCTTTAGTTACTGTAGAGCATTAATTTGGTTTCATCTAGGTTATTGTTTATCCTAGTCGTTTGTCTTATTTTAGTTTGTAATCAAAAATTTGCAGGTTAACCCTGCTGTAGTGGAGAATATCAATGGCGCATGCCCCAGTGGTTGACGTGTTAACTGGCAAGTACCCAATCGGGGAACAAGTAGTTTTAAAGGGATGGGTGAGAACCCGCAGAGATTCTAAAGCAGGATTATCTTTTATCAATTTGCATGATGGAAGTTGCTTTGACGCTATTCAGGTTATTGCACTGAATACAATGCAAAATTACAGCGATATCCAGCGTCTCACTACAGGTTGCTCAGTTGCAGTTACTGGCGAAGTGAAAGAATCACAAGGTAAAGGTCAGTCGTTAGAAATAGAAGCGACCCAAGTTGACATCTTAGGTTGGGTTGAAAACCCAGACACTTACCCAATGTCAGCAAAACGCCATAGTATTGAATACCTACGGGAACATGCGCACTTGCGTGCTAGAACCAATGTCATTGGTGCGGTAACCCGTGTTCGCAATTGTTTATCTCAAGCTATCCATCGCTTTTTCCACGAAAAAGGCTATTTTTGGATCAGCACTCCCATATTAACTGCCAGTGATACTGAAGGGGCTGGTGAGATGTTCAGGGTTTCGACCTTAGATATGATGAACATCCCTAAAACCGAACAAGGTGAAGTCGATTATTCACAAGATTTTTTCGGAAAAGAAACCTACTTAACAGTATCAGGTCAATTGAACGTTGAAACCTACTGTACAGCAATGTCCAAAGTGTACACTTTTGGGCCGACCTTTAGAGCTGAGAATTCAAACACAAGCCGCCACTTAGCGGAATTTTGGATGATCGAACCAGAAGTCGCCTTCGCAGAATTGTCTGACGTAGCGCAACTTGCCGAAGATCTTTTAAAATATGTGTTTAAAGCGGTATTGGAAGAACGTGCCGATGATATGGCTTTCTTTGCGCAGCATATCAATAAAGACGTTAAAGATAGAATGGAAAAAGTGATCGCCCAAGATTTCGTCAGAATGGATTACACCGATGCCATTGAAATACTCAAAAACTGCGGTAAAAAATTCGAATTCCCAGTTGATTGGGGTGTGGACCTGTCGTCAGAACATGAGCGTTACCTTGCAGAAGAGCATGTAGGTGCGCCGATTATTATGCAGAACTATCCAAAAGATATTAAAGCATTTTATATGCGCATTAATGACGATGGCAAAACAGTGGCAGCAATGGATGTATTGGCCCCGGGTATTGGTGAAATCATCGGCGGCTCTCAACGTGAAGAACGCCTAGACGTATTTGACCAACGACTTGAAGAAATGGGACTGGATAAAGAAGACTACGCTTGGTACCGAGACTTGCGTCGCTATGGCACAGTTCCACATTCTGGATTCGGCTTAGGCTTCGAACGCCTAGTTGCTTATGTCACAGGTATGCAGAATATTCGTGACGTAATCCCCTTCCCTCGCTCGCCAGGTAATGCAAATTATTAATCGATAAAGTTTATTTACTTTTCTCGCAGACAAAAGCCATCTTAAAGATGGCTTTTTTTACTTATTTTTCCTAAAAAACAACTACATTTAGTGATAACGTTAGCCTTACCCACAACTAAGAAGTACGACTATGTCAAAAATACAAAAACACATGTTCGAGCAAGTTCGTACTTCTGTTCTGTTAAAACAAGCCTGCAAAAGTGCACTTGAATACCAGACAGATACAGATGAAAAAGCAATCTATCCAAGCAATAAGGATTTGGATCTGCTCAGCGCATTTGATGGCGACTTACCGGAAAATATTGGCGACGCAAACGCGCTGTTAAATTTACTCGCCAATCAAGGGGCACAAAATACAGTACGTTACTCAAATGGTCGTTATTATGGTTTTGTTAATGGTTCGGCACTGCCCATAGGTTTGGCGGCAAAATGGTTAGCTGATGTTTGGGATCAAAATGCAGCGCTATTTGTCATGTCACCAATAGCGGCAAAATTAGAGAGCGTTTGCCAACAATGGTTACAACAACTATTTCAACTACCAGAAAATACTGTGGCAGGGCTAGTTGGAGGGACTTCAGTTGCCAGTTTATGCGGTTTGGCGGCTGCCCGTTATCGTCAATTAACGCATTTAGGATGGGACATTGCACAACACGGACTTTTTGCAGCGCCTGCCCTTCGCATCATTTTAGCTAAACAAACCCACGGAACTGTGGTGAAAATGTTGAATCTATTAGGATTTGGTCAACAGCAAATTGAATGGGTTGAATGTGATGAACAAGGTCGCATGCGCGTTGATGCGATTCCTCCGCTTGATCATAGTTGTATTCTCGTTTTACAAGCTGGAAACGTTTGTAGCGGGGCTTTCGATGACTTCCAAACCATCATTCCTAAAGCCCAAGCCGCTAAAGCCTGGGTGCATGTTGATGGCGCTTTCGGTTTATGGGCGGCAGCATCCGCAAAGTTTAATGAACTAACCAAAGGCGTTAATCTGGCGAATTCATGGTCTGTTGATGGTCACAAAACCTTAAATGCGCCCTACGATTGTGGAATTATTTTATGTGCAGATCCCAAAGCGTTAACGCAGGCTCTGCATCAACAAGGTTCCTATATACAAACCAGTGAAAACCGCGACAATATGATTTTTACACCTGACATGTCTAGGCGTGCCCGTGGAATAGAATTATGGGCATGTTTGGCTTATTTGGGTAAAAACGGTATTGCAGAACTTGTTGAGTTATTACATCAACATGCCGTCTACTTCGCCAAAAATATCCGAATTGCGGGTTTTAAAGTACTTAACGATGTTGTATTTAATCAAGTTATAATCTGCGCTGATTCAGATGAAATTACGGTTAATACACTCAAAGCAATTCAAAACTCTGGTGTAACCTGGTGTGGTGGCGCGACATGGATGGGCCGAAAGGTGATTAGAATTAGTATATGCTCTTGGGCAACCACAGAGACTGAAATAGATAAAAGTATCGCGGTATTTTCTGAATGTTTGGATAAACACATACAACTGGCTAACGGTGTTTATAAATGAGTCAACACTTATCCGATCCTATCCACAGCGGGCAAACGGTCTGCCAACAATGTGATACATCAGTAGAAATACCTCGTTTAGCTCATCGCCAGAAAGCAAAATGCCCATGTTGTGGGCACGTATTGACGCAACACCTCGCAAGGGCCAATCAAAGAATAATCATGTTCGCCCTTAGCGCTTTAATTTTTTTACTGTTATCAATGCCATTTAACTTTCTTGGATTTAGCAGCAACGGGCAAAATCATGCAATTGGGATCATTTCCGGCTTAGAGGTATTAATCGTCAATGATTATATGTTTTTAGCGGTGATCCAATTGCTGTCTATTATCATCGTCCCCGCCATAGTATTGCTGGGTTTACTGCTAGTCGTTGTGCCATTGCCTGTAAATAAAAATCCAGCCACTTCAAAGACTATCTTAAATATCGTTTACGCCCTCATTCCATGGAGCATGGCAGAGATATTTTTGATTGGAGTACTCGTAAGTTTAATCAAAATCAGTTCTTTTGCAGATATCAGTATTGGCCTATCATTTTATGCTTACATCGGTTTCACCTTATGCATGGTAGCCACATTGTTATCCATGGATAAACACCAACTTTATATCAACGCCACCCAAACCCAACACCGCCGTAAAAGACTTCCGAAGTCCGAAAGTATACAGCGTACTTGGGCGTTATTACTGACCTCGATATTGTTATATATTCCAGCTAACACTTTACCTATTATGCACACGGTATTTTTAGGTACCGATGAACCCAGCACCATACTGGGTGGGGTCATCTCCATGTGGCAGAACAAGTCGTATCCAATTGCGTTGGTCATTTTTATTGCCAGTATAGTTGTGCCCATAGGTAAGTTGGTAATATTAATCTGGCTTAACTATTGTGCGCAAAACGGTACAATCAAAAAACAAAACACCCGTATATTTTGGTACCGATTAACAGAGTTTATAGGTCGGTGGTCAATGGTTGATATATTCGCCGTTGCGATTTTGGTTAGTCTCATTCAACTAGGTAATACCATGAGTGTATTTCCTGGTCCTGCTGCAATGGCATTTTGTGGTGTGGTGATATTAACAATGCTAGCAGCGATGACTTTCGATCCTAGATTAATTTGGAGCAATTCGGACGCACAAGATGATAGACAATAAAAACCAACAAGTAAGCGCGCAAGAAGCAGATGTAGAGTCTAGTCGAATAATCTCAAAATTTTGGCTGATTCCATTAGTCGCCCTGTCTATTGGAATGTGGATGGTGTATCACCAGTGGGCAAATCAAGGCCCGTTAATTAACATTGAGTTTGTTTCAGCCTCTGGTATTGAAGCAGATCAAACAAAGATAAAAACCAAAGATGTCGAAATTGGTGTGGTTAAAAAGGTAGAACTAAAACCCGATTTAAGTGGCGTAATTGTAACCGCAAGAATGAGCCCAAGTGCCGAAATGCTGCTTGGAAAAGATAGTAAGTTTTGGCTGGTGAGGCCCCGTGTCTCTCTTAATGGTGTTTCTGGATTAACCACCCTATTTTCCGGCCCTTACATTACTTTGGAACCAAGCACCGAGGGCGAACTGTCTACTGAATTTATCGCATTTGAAAATCCCCCTGCCACAGCAGCTGGCACACCAGGATTACAGATAACCTTAAATAGTGACGAAGAACTATCCTTTAAAGCCGGTGATCCGATTATTTATAAAGGATTGAAAGTCGGTGAATTTGAAGACATGCATTTTGATGTAGATAGACGCATAGTTTCTTACAATGCCTTTATCCAAGCGCCTTACCACAAACTTATCACTGAAAATACCAAGTTTTGGAATGCCAGCGGTATGAGTCTTGATCTTGCCGCCAATGGGATAGAAATAAAAACAGGAAGTATCGAAACCATTCTCACTAACGGTGTCACATTTGGCATTCCTGAGGGTATGTCAACGGGCAAGCTAGTCACAACACAAGCGTCATTTGAAATATATAAAGACTATAAAAGCGCTTCAAACAAAAGATATAAACTGGGGGTTAATTTTGTATTGATGATCAAAGATAGTATTCGCGGATTAACTGTCGGCGCACCTGTAGAATACCGAGGTTTGCAAATTGGTAAAGTGATTGAAATTAACCTACCAGGCGCAGCGCAGAGTAAATTACTTGATGATGAATTTGCGATTCCAGTCCTGATCAACATCCAGCCAAGCAGAATGCAGCAACCCGATGACCACACGGGTGTAGAGATTGTTAGAACACAAACATTACGTGGAATAGAACAAGGTCTTAGAGCATCCCTTAAAATTGGTAATATTGTGACCGGCGGCTTGTACGTTGATTTACAGCATTATGAGGATGCTGAACCGGAACCTCTGAGTAAGTTTCTTGGCTACAATGTGATTCCTACAACATCAGGGGAATTTGCGCAAATCACTCAAAAAGTAAGTGGTGTTTTAGACAATATAAATGCCATTCCTTTTGCCCAAATGTCTGAAGATGCGAGTCAACTAATGCAAACCTTTAATGCCACAGCTGAGGCATTAAAAGAGACCGTTGACACCCTCGATAGCCTGCTGGTTGACGTGAAGGACCAACAAACAAGTCAGAATATTAATCAAGCTGCCGAATCGCTAACTAGCTTACTCAAAGATTACTCTGCAGGGTCTAGAACTAATCAAGAATTAATTTCGACAATGCAAAGGTTTCAAACGACCTTGCAGCAACTCACTCCATTATTGCAACAACTCAACCAAAAACCGAATAGTTTAATATTCAGCGACGCTACGCAGCCAGAAGTTGAACCCAAAGCGCAATCTTTAAATCAGGAAACCGACAATGACTAAGCCAACCTTTTACCTATTCGGGCTGACTCTGCTGCTAGCGGGTTGTGCGAGTGAAGTGAACACAAATGTGCACTATTATCTACTCGATAACGCAGCCTCTATTTCAATGCCAGATGATATTGCACAGCGCCCTACTACAGTAGCAATTCAGACTATTGAGTTGGCCGACTACCTCAAACAAGCCAGTTTGAATATGCAAATGGATAATCATCAAGTGTTCTACTCTAAACAACATTATTGGGCGCAACCATTACAAACGAGCATTCGTAATTCATTACTAAATGATCTCAATAAAACGTCGAAAACAGCCTACTTTGTTGATCCACAATTAGTTAATTTCAAACAAGCAGACTTAATATTAGGGTTAAAAATAAACCACTTTCTGCCTACATATGAATCAAAAGTGGTGTTAGCTGGACAGTATTGGATATATAATGATCAAAGCAACAGAAATTTAACTGACTCAATATATAACTTTAAGTACGAACTACCACTGGCAGAAAATGGTTATGGACATGCGGTGGGCAAACTACGAAATTTACTAGAACAGTTAAGCAAAGATATCGTAATAAACATGGAAAACGTTGAAATCTAATGATCAGAAAAATGACCAAGTGGATGCTGGCTTATCTTTATTTGGGTGTTGTTGGCGATAGAAATAGCGAATCTAATCAACAAATATTTGTCTCCAATCTTTTCTCCTGCATTGGCTATAGCCTCACTCTTGTTTTAGGTATTTCCGCCGCTTTCGGTGGCGAAACGGTGTTATCCATCTCTCTTTTTTCAGCCTGTTTTTTATTCTTTTTAAGTCACCAAATCCATCGTTTTAAACGAATCAAAAATACCTACAAAATATCTACCCGCATTATTTTTATATGTTTGTTATTTTTAATGCTTTATTTAGTTTACACCGGTGGCCATGCCAACACTGGACCATTATGGATTTATATTCTGCCTCCTGTAGCTTTCTTTTTTGGCGGTTTGCGTAAAGGCTTAGCCAACATTGGCCTATTTGTTATTTTGATTAGCATCATGTTGTTCTATCCAGGCGAAGTTTTATTAAATACATCCTACACCCACGAATTTAAGTCACGTTTAATTTATTCCTTTTTAACGGTTACTTTATTATTTGGCTTCTACGAATTTTCACGGCAAAAATTCATTACTTTTATGCAAAAATTAAGTGACCAATTCGAACAACAAGCAATGCAAGATCCCCTTACGTTGTTACCAAACCGCAGGGCCATGAAAGATTATTTAGAACACGAATACAATCGTGCACAGCGCAGTAAAGTCAATATGTCGTTATTACTGTGCGACATTGATCACTTTAAAAATGTAAATGACCTCCACGGCCACGATGGTGGAGATTACGTACTACAAAACTTATCGGCGCTATTTACCTCAACGTTGCGTAAACAAGACAAGATATCTCGATGGGGAGGAGAAGAGTTTTTATTCCTTTTGCCAGAAACCAGCGAATCTGATGCACACTTTTTAGCAGAAAAAATACGCAAGAAAGTAGCTAATCATATTTTCAAATATGCTGGCAAAGAATTTAGTATTACCTTGAGTATCGGTGTTAAAGAAGTAACCAAGAATATAAGCGTAGATAAAGCTATCACAGCTGCGGATAAGTTTTTGTATCAAGCTAAAGAAGAAGGACGTAACCGCACCATGCCTAAAGTCGCCCACACCCATGCAGATAAAGCCACTTCTTTCTAGACCATCATAAAAAGGCTCTAGCAGTTTAACTAAACACATTTTTCAACCACTGCAAGATTTTCAAACGACGAAAAGCTGTCTCAACAATATGCATCAATGCTATCTAAACTAGATATGGCACTTTTATTGCTTTACTGATACATATTATAAAAAATCTGTTGGGTTTCATGAAAAATATAGCCGATAATTTAGTGCATTTATGCACTCACAAACCTAAATCTGTATATGCAATATTGTTGCTTTTTGTGGTGTTATTAGCGGCCCAGATCCCTCGAATTCAAATAGATACAGATCCAGAAAACATGCTGGATGCAGAGCACCCT
Source organism: Aliiglaciecola sp. 2_MG-2023 (assembly GCF_030548145.1). Lineage (NCBI taxonomy): Bacteria > Pseudomonadati > Pseudomonadota > Gammaproteobacteria > Alteromonadales > Alteromonadaceae > Aliiglaciecola > Aliiglaciecola sp. 2_MG-2023. The sequence continues at coordinate 86,794 of NZ_JAUORY010000011.1, read as the reverse complement.
GCACGAGTGTTTCATAATCAAATTAAGCAAACATTTAGTATGCACGATGCAATAGTTGTTGGGGTGGTTAGTACACAAGATGAAAACGGTGTGTTTAAGCCTGATGTGCTTTCTGACATTTTTGACATTACAAAGACAATTATGTCATTGGACGGGGTTGTTTCCGCTGATGTCATGTCAATTTCAACAGTTGATAATATCAGTCAGGAAGGAACAGGTGCGATTCGTTTTGAATGGATGATGCCCACCCCACCGGAAACCATTGCAGTTAGTCAACAGATACAACACAACTTGTCCCGTCTGCCCTTGTTACAAGACACTTTGGCATCAAACAACGGTAAAGCCGCTGCGATTTACGTACCTATTTTAGATAAAAACGAAAGTTTTAATATTGCTGAACAAATTCGCGGCGCAATCGAAAAGCGTGATAGCAGCGCACAGTGGTATATTACTGGGTTGCCTGTTGCCGAAGACCAATTTGGTTTCGAGATGTTTGTGCAAATGGGAATTTCAGCGCCCCTAGCAGGCTTAACTATATTCATTCTATTGTTTATTTTCTTCCGCAATATTCCGTTAATTATCGCGCCTATGATAGTGGCGATGGCAACAGTCATTATTACCATGGGGGCATTAATAGGAATGGGATTCACTGTTCATATCATGTCATCCATGATTGCGATTTTTCTAATGCCGATTGCGGTGGTAGATTCAGTACATATTTTATCGGAATTCAGTGACCGTCATAAACCAGGAGAAGATCTTCAGGCCACGATTGAGGAAGTGGTAGGACATTTATTTACGCCTATGCTGTACACTTCAATAACCTCTTCCGTGGGGTTTTATTCATTAATGTTAACTCCTATTCCTCCGGTACAAATATTTGGTGCTTTTGTAGGTTCAGGTATCCTACTCGCGTTTTTAATTACCATTACGTTTATGCCTGCTTATCTGTCGAGAATGAGTGAAAAGTCACTACAAAGTTTACAGGATGTGATGCATAGCCAGCAAAGTGGCGGTACTAGAATTGCAAAACTTGCAGGTGCTTTGGGTAAGATTGCAATGAACTTCAAAGGCGCATTGATATTGAGTTTTTCAGTGGTGTTCGCCATCTCCGTGTGGGGAATTACCCAAATTCAAATAAACGATAACCCGGTGCGATGGTTCAAACCTGATCATGAAATTCGCATAGCCGATAAAGTCTTAAACGAAAATTTTGCAGGTACCTACGATGCCTACATAGTGCTAAGTCAACATTCATCTTTGGTGCCTGTGGAGAACTTATTATCAAAAAATATCCCCTCAAGCTTAACCAATTGGCAACAGGCAACTTTAGAAAAGCTTAAAGATGAGCCGCTAAATGAACAATATCAGCAACTTATCATTGAAATAGAAGATAAGATGTTTACTGATTTAAGCTCACAAGAAGAACAATTTTTAAACGACTTGTTAAACCTGACAGAGAAAGCCCTGAGCCAGTCAAAAGCTTTTCAGTCTCCGCAATTACTTGCCTACATAGAGTCTTTACAAACAGCTTTGCAGGCATCAGGCTTGGTCGGTAAATCTAATTCCCTAGCCGATGTAACTAAAGTGGTGAATCGCGAACTCAGATCTGGCGAAGCCAAGGATTACCAGATCCCGAATTCACCGCAAGCTGTGGCGCAAACCCTAATGCAATATCAATCTTCTCATCGTCCTAATGACTTGTGGCATTTTGTCACGCCCGATTACCAACAAACTCTGGTTTGGTTGCAATTAAGCAGTGGCGATAATCAAGATATGACTGAGGTAATCCAGTTAGTAGACGATTATGTAGCCAACAACCCACTGCCAGCGAATATTGAACTAGGCTGGGCAGGCAAAGCCTATATTAATGTCATTTGGCAAGAAAATATGGTTGCAGGCATGCTCGATAGTTTAATAAGCGCATTTATTATTGTATTTGTGATGATGGTAATTTTGTTCAGATCCTTAGTATATGGTGTGCTTGCGATGCTGCCGCTAACAATTACCATCACCTTCATTTATGGATTGATTGGTATTATTGGCAAAGATTACGATATGCCAATCGCAGTGTTGTCTGCATTAACACTTGGTTTGTCAGTTGATTTTGCGATCCACTTTTTAGAAAGGGCCCGCGCCTTATTTAAACAAACCAAGGATGTGAAACAAACATTGGCCTTGATGTTTCAAGAACCGGCTACCGCAATCACTCGTAACGCGTTAGTTATCGCCCTAGGATTTACCCCCTTGCTCTTTGCTCCACTTGTTCCCTATATCACCGTGGGAGTATTTTTAGCTAGCATAATGGCAATTTCGGCCTTGGTGACGCTACTTATCTTGCCCGCTGTGATGTCGTTAGCAAAACAATTGGTTTTTAAAAACTAGATGATTAGGAGTTTTAGAATGTCTAGATTTACATTATTTACTTTATCGTTATTTATGTCGTTACCGACCCTTGCTGCTATTGATGTTGCCGAATTAATTAGCAGCGCTGAAAAAGTGGCTTATTACAGTGGAGAAGACGGTCGCTCAGATGCACGTATGATGATTGTCGATTCTCAGGGACGCAAACAAATGCGTCAATTCACCATTCTCAGACGAGATGTTGAAGACAATGGTGATCAACAGATGATGGTATTTTTCAGTCGTCCAACAGATGTAAAAGACACTGTATTTAGAGTGGAAAAACATGCAGATATTGCAATAGACGATGACCGTTGGCTGTACTTACCTGCGCTGGATTTGGTTAAGCGCATTTCGGCTGGCGATAAACGCACGTCCTTTGTGGGATCGCATTTTTTCTATGAAGATGTGTCAGGCCGTGCCGTATCAGAGGATAACTTTGAATTACTGAATGAAACCGCTGAACACTACATCTTAAAAGCAACCCCGAAGTCAGCAAATAGCGTTGAATTTAGCTACTATCAAGTCAGTATCGATAAACAATCAAAGCTACCTGTGAATATTGATTTTTTCAATGAAGATGGGGTTAATTACCGACGTGTTGAAGCGATTAAAATCGAAGATATTCAAGGTTTCCCTACCGTTGTCCGCTCGAAAGTAAGTGATTTGATTAACGGCGGTTATACATTAATGGAATTTAGAAATATCAGTTACGATTTAGGACTTCCGGATGATGTATTTTCGGAACGCAGTTTACGTACGCCTCCACATCAATGGCTAGACTAATGAAAAAAATTTCATCCCTCGCCAGCGGTTTATACATAACTGTAATACTCTTCACATTCAATGCTGTAGCGCAAACTTCAGAAGATGAATGGGATATGGGCGATTGGTCGGAAGAAGAAGTAGCAAAGCCGCTATTTACCGGCTTTGTCGACTTTAGTGCTGGCAACAGAATATCCTCTGATCCTGAAATTGATCAAGCCAAAACCCTCAGAGATATTCGTTTACAAGTACAATGGGAAAAACTGCTCAGCCATTCTAGCGTAACTATTACTAGCGACTTATATTATGACGGTATACTCGATGAGGTAAAAGCAGATATTAGGGAGTTTGCTTGGCAAGGAAGATTGGACTCCTTAGGCGAATGGGGAAAATATTTTGATCTGAAATTAGGTCAACAAGTGCTGACCTGGGGAACGGGAGATTATTTATTTCTAAATGACCTTTTCCCAAAAGATTATCAATCATTTTTTGCAGGTCGTAATGATGATTATCTTAAGGCCCCTTCCCTATCTGCAAAGTTATCTGGATTTTTTGATTGGGGTAATATCGACTTGGTTATTACCCCTGAATTTGCTCCTGACAACTATATTAACGGCGATTATTTTTCCTTTTTCTCACCACAATTTGCTAAAAACATTGCGCCTGGTTTTGACGTGAGCCCACCCTACCGACCTGAGTCGCCAGAATATGCACTGCGTTATTACAAAACCTTAGGATCATCTGAAATTGCTGTATACGGTTACCATGGATTTCATAAATCGCCTAGCAGTCAAACGGCACAAGGCCAACCTTATTTTGCTAAACTCAACGTTTATGGCGCCAGTGTAGTCAGCCCTGCTTTTGCAGGTTTAATCAAAGCTGAAGTCGCCTATTATGCCTCTGGTGATGATAGCCAGGGTACTGAAGCATTGATCCCTAACGATCAAAGTAGAGTGTTAATTGGTTATGAACAAGAACTAATAAAAGATTTATCGGGGAGTTTACAGTGGTATATGGAGCGCACTCATGATTATTCAGCACTGCGTTTAAATTCACTTACGCCACAATATGATCCTAACCGCAGTCGTATCGTCGTTACGCAGCAACTGGTGTATCGGTTAATGCAGCAAACCTTAACAATTAATGTATTTAACTTTTACTCCACCAGTGATCAAGACGGATTTTTGAAACTGCGTGCCGATTACAGCCCTGTAGATGAGTGGCGACTGTCTGCTGGAATGAATCTATTTTACGGTGAAGAGCAATACACCTTTTACAATCAATTCGAAGATGCTAGTAACCTTTATGCTAGTTTCAGATACTTTTATTAACTATGGCTATCCGATAAAAAAGAGGATGTTTATGTCTGCAGAAAGAGCGTTAACCGCATTTGCTGGTTTTATGGTGTTAGTATCCGTTGCATTAACCGTTTGGGTTCATCCAAACTTTGTATGGTTTACGGTGTTCATTGGTGCCAACTTGTTTCAACAAAGTTTTACTGGCCTTTGTCCTGCAACCTTTGTTATTCGCAAAGTATTTGGTTTCAAAACTGAAAAGGAATTAGCTAACGGTCAATGAATCGTATACTTTATTATTAAATATCAAAATCTTATATCAGTCTGAGGCGAGATTTAAGCGCACTATCTCAAGTCAGACGCCCTCGTATTTTAAGCCATATCTCTGAAGTTTACGGTAAAACGTTCGAGGGCTGACGCCCAATTTCTGAGCCAGTTCATCTACCGGTAAAGTGCTTGCAAAACACAATTGCGATAAATATTGTTTTTCCATATCGTCCAAGGAAATAATTTGATTCACTTCTTTGGCTTCAAAACCACCGGTGTTAATCACGAGTTCCGGCAAGTCCTCCACTTCAATAATATCTTCATTTGCGAGCAATGCTGAATGTTCAACAATACTTCTTAGTTCACGAATATTACCGGGGAAATCATATTGACACAGCGCAAGCAGCGCTTTTTCACTGAACCTTTTACGATGCAGCTCAGACTGTTTTAAAAAATGTTCTGCCAAAATCGGGATATCAGAGCGTCGCTGAGCCAAAGACGGCAACATTATTGGAAAGCCAGCAATGCGATAATACAAATCTTTCCTAAACTCGCCTGACGCTACCAAATCAAGCAGGTTTTTATGGCTTGCGCAAATCAGCCTAAAATCCGCCTTTTTCTGCTTAATTCCGCCAACGGTTCGATAACAATGGGTTTCAAGAAGACGTAACAATTTCACTTGCATTGCTAATGGCACATCGGCGATTTCATCAAAAAAAACGGTACCACCATTGGCCATTTCTATCAGTCCCTTTTTGGCATGAGTTGCACCAGTAAAAGCCCCCTTTTCATGACCAAATAATTCAGATTCGAATAAGTTTTCATTAAGGCCAGTACATTCAATTATAACGAAAGGCTTTTGTGCCCGAGCGCTCGACTCGTGAACCGCTTTAGCAACTAGCTCTTTTCCTGTGCCGGTTTCACCATGCAGTAATACCGCAATATCGGCCTTAGCAGAGCGGTTAATTTTATTCAGCATGGTTTTAAACGGCTCTGATGCACCTATCATCAGCTGTGCATTAGACTCATTAGAGGCAAACCTTATGCGATCAAGCACTTCTAGAAAACCGGTGGTTATGCCATTTTCATCTTTAATCGGTTTCATCAAAATATCGCAATAGGTTTTACCATAAGGCGTATCGTGAATGTGAATGACACTGCTGGTTCTATTGGTTTTTTTACATTGCTCCATAGGACAGTCTTCGCCGTGTTTATCGCAAGGAGATGAATTACCGTGAGAAATTTCAAAACAACTGCTTTTACCAACAATGACTTCATTTTCGTAAGTATCTCGATAGGCGGAATTTACCGCTAAAATACGATATTCAAGATCGATAAAAATTGCCGGTTTTTCCATGGCATCGATCATCGATTGCACTACACCAATATTCATATCCAGATAGCTCGTCAGTAAGTCAATATTGACTCATTCTGTGACAAAAATGACAAAGGAATCAAGGTTTATCTAAGCTAGTTCATCAATACTTAATAAACTGCATACTTTTCAACATGTTAAATTTTTTGAATTTATAGCACGCCTCTTGCTTACATAATGTTCACATATCGTAACTATTAACAACGATAAGATAAGTGAGGAACTAAAATGGCTAAAGTAGTGATCTTAGGTGCAGGAACCGGTGGCATGCCAGCGGCTTATGAAACAAAGGAAATACTCGGTAAAGAACATCAAGTTGTTGTCGTCAATGAACGACCGGAGTTCCGTTTTGTGCCATCGAACCCTTGGGTAGCAGTTGGCTGGCGGGAACCTGACGCCATAACTATGCCGATTGAAAAATATCTGAACAAAAAAGGCATAGAGTTCATTTGTGCAAAAGTGGACAAAATTGATGCCGCAAACAAAGTTATTTTAACCCATGAAAATGAAAGCATAAGTTACGATTATTTGATAATCGCTACAGGTCCAAAACTCGCGTTTAGTAACATTAAAGGAGCTGGCCCAGATTATTATACCCAATCCATATGTACCTTAGATCATGCCAAACAATGTTATCAAGATTTCGAAAAACTGCTGAAAAACCCTGGTCCAGTTGTGGTTGGTGCGTTTCAAGGCGCAAGTTGTTTTGGGCCAGCTTACGAATATGCGTTTATATTAGATAAAGCTCTTCGCGATGCCAAAATCCGCCATAAAGTTCCAATCCATTTTGTTACCAGTGAACCCTACATCGGACACATGGGATTAGGTGGTGTTGGAGATTCCAAAACCATGTTGGAGTCGGAACTCAGATCTCGAGATATAAAATGGACATGCAATGGCACTGTAGATGAAGTCTGTGAAAATATGATGCATGTATCCGAATTAAACCGTAAAGGAGAAGTGGAATTTGAACATCAGCTGCCTTTTCATCACGCCATGTTAATACCGCCTTTTAGTGGCGTGGATGCAGTCGCAAATGTTGACGGCTTGTGCAATCCAAAGGGATTTGTTGTTACCGATGAATTCCATCGTAATCCAACTTATCCAACTATTTTTTCGGGCGGTGTTTGTGTTGCTATTCCACCAGTTGAGACAACACCAGTGCCCACAGGGACGCCTAAAACCGGTTACATGATAGAAACAATGATGACAGCTATTGCGCACAATCTAAAAGCACTCATTATTGACAATCAACCACCGCAAACCAAAGGCACTATGCACGCAATTTGCCTAGCCGACATGGGAAATACTGGGGCAGCATTTGTGGCAATGCCGCAAATTCCTCCCCGCAATGTCGCTTGGTTTAAAAAGGGCAAATGGGTGCATTTAGCCAAAATCGCATTTGAAAAGTATTTTATGCGCAAAATGCGCACCGGCACCAGTGAGCCTGTTTACGAAAAGTATGTGTTAAAAGCACTTGGAATAGAACGTTTAGAGTAGGAATAATTATGAACAAGATTTTGGCAATATATTCAACGACAGTTAGCTTATCAATTATATCCGGTTTTGGGTTATATATGACGCTAGCCAATGCAAACGAAATAACAAAATCAAATATACCATTGGCCAACAATAAGGTAGAAAATCAACAAGATAATGCATCATACCAACAAATCGCCAAGGAAAAAATGGCGCAATTTGGAAAGCAACTCAAAAGTGCATTATTGGACGCAATTGCTACTGGCGGTTTTGAAAATGCAGTGGAAGTTTGTCAGAATAAAGCACCGAAAATAGCCGCCGAACTATCCACTGATGGCTGGCAATTAAGTCGTACTAGCTTAAAAACTCGTAACCCTCTTAATCTGCCAAATGAATGGCAAAAGCCTGTATTACTTGAGTTTGAACAACAAGCTCAAAATGGAAAACCGATAGATAAATTAGTATTCAGCGATACCGTAAACGGTCAATTTAGGATGATGAAAGCGATTCCTACTGGCCAGCTATGTATCGCCTGCCACGGCACAAATATTTCACCTGAATTATCCAACAAAATTAACCAGCACTACCCACAAGACACAGCAATCAACTTCTCTTTAAAGGATATTCGCGGTGCTTTTAGTGTCACAGCGCCTATAGGTCAATAATCTACTTGTGATTAAATCACATATTGTCACTTATGACAGAACCTCTGTCATAAGTGACAACCACCCTCCTCTATAGAGCCATGGTAAAAATAAAACCCTCATAATTTCATATGGTTACATGAATTTCAAAATTTGGCACGTTGAATGCAATTCTGTTGATTAAGATCAACTCCGAGTTAGAAATCTTCGGAATATAATAAATTTCGCTAACTCTTTATGCGCAAACACATTTTTAATCACAAGGAGAAACAGTATGAACGAGACTCTTATCGAGTTATCTCGTTGGCAATTTGCCTCTACCGTCATGTTTCATTTCATATTTGTTCCATTAACTTTAGGGCTGAGCTTTATGCTTGCCATAATGGAATCAGTTTATGTTTTGACTGGCAAAGAAATCTACAAACAAATGACCAAGTTTTGGGGTAAGTTGTTTGGGATCAACTTTGCCATTGGCGTTGCCACAGGCTTAACCATGGAATTTCAGTTCGGTATGAACTGGTCTTATTATTCCCATTATGTCGGTGATATTTTCGGCGCACCTTTGGCAATTGAAGGGCTCATGGCGTTCTTTTTAGAGTCTACATTCGTTGGTTTGTTTTTCTTTGGTTGGGACAAAATGACCAAGGTAAAACACTTAATGACTACTTGGCTGGTTGCAATTGGCTCTAACTTCTCAGCACTTTGGATTTTAATTGCAAATGGTTGGATGCAGTTTCCAGTAGGAGCTGAATTCAACTTTGAATCCATGCGGATGGAAATGACTAGTTTTGCAGAGGTAATTTTCAACCCCGTTGCACAGGTTAAATTTGTACATACCGTTTCTGCAGGATACGTCACAGGCGCTATTTTTGTATTAGCGATTTCGTCATATTATCTACTGAAAAATAAAGACGTTGCTTTTGCTAGACGTTCTTTTGCCATTGCCGCCAGTTTTGGTTTGGCCTCGGTGATTTCGGTCATTATATTGGGTGATGAAAGTGGCTACGAATTGGGTGATGTTCAAAAGGTAAAATTAGCGGCAGTAGAAGCAGAATATGAGACACAACCTGCTCCAGCGGCATTTACCCTATTTGGGATACCCAACGATGAGACCCAAACAGTCGATTATGCAATTCAAATTCCCTATGCCATGGGTATTATTGCCACTCGTTCTCTAGACGAAGAAGTGGTCGGATTAAAAGAGCATAAAGAGCGTCACAGAGAACGAATTTTATCTGGAATTATAGCCTACGACTTACTAGATAAAGTCAGGAATGGAGAAGCGACTGTCAATGAGCGCGCTGATTTTGAACAACATAAAGACAATTTAGGCTTTGCCATGTTGTTGCAACCATTTACCGAAGATGTCAGCAACCCGTCGGAACAAGCTATTCAACAAGCAGTAGACTACAGCATCCCTAAAGTTGCGCCGTTATTTTGGAGTTTCAGGCTGATGGTTGCATCTGGGTTTGCGATGTTAGTGCTGTTTGCCCTTGCGTTTTACTATTCCACTAAGCATCAGATTACCAAGCCTCGTTGGTTGTTAAAATTTGCACTTTACAGCCTGCCGCTTCCTTGGATTGCCTCTGAAGCCGGATGGTTTGTAGCAGAATATGGCCGTCAACCTTGGTCGATTGCAGAAATACTACCCGTACATGCATCGGTATCAAATTTATCTGTGACTGATGTCGTCATTACAATAATTGCCTACACATTTTTCTACGCAATTATGTTTATTGCAGCCTTCTATCTCATGCAAAAGTACGCCAAAAAAGGACCTAGCGAGACCTTCGCTGACGCCGAGCGTGAATTAGAAGAAGCCGCTCAATTACTGAATAATGAACAACCTCAAGGAGCAAACTCATGATTGACTATGAAACGCTGCGCGTTATCTGGTGGGTGTTAATTGGTGTATTACTCATAGGCTTTGCTGTTACCGACGGTTTTGATTTAGGCGTAGGCGCATTGTTAACGCTGATTGGCAAAACCGATCAAGAACGACGAGTTATGATCAACACAATTGGTCCCCATTGGGATGGAAACCAAGTATGGTTTATCACTGCCGGTGGTGCCATTTTTGCGGCTTGGCCAATGATTTATGCGACTGCTTTTTCCGGTCTATACTTAGCGTTAGCCTTAACCTTAATCGCACTTTGGATGCGTCCACTTGGGTTTGACTATCGCAGCAAACTAACCAATAAAAAGTGGCGAATGATGTGGGATTGGGCACTATTTGCTGGCGGATTCATCCCTGCCCTAATATTTGGTGTGGCATTTGGTAATTTGCTACTGGGTATCCCATTTGAGTTAGATGAGACGTTGAAATCAACCTATACAGGCTCATTCTTTGGTTTACTCACCCCTTTTGCTTTGCTTACTGGCCTAGTTTCGGTTGCCATGCTACTAAATCATGGCGCAACTTGGTTACAACTTAAGTCTGATGGTGACCTGTATCAACGAGCGCGCTCTGTTGCGGTGATATTGGCTTGTACAAGTGCGGCGCTTTTCGCTTTAGCAGGTGTTTATTTAGCCCTGGGAGTCGATGGTTATCAAATCACCTCAACCATAGATGTTGCCGCTACGAGTAATCCATTACATAAAACCGTATCGGTTGTCAGTGGTGCATGGTTGCAAAACTACAGCATTTATCCATGGATGGTAGTCGCTCCTGTTCTAGGTATCGTTGCAGCACTCGCCTCTGCCTTGTTTTCAAGTAAAGGAAAAAGTGGTTGGGCGTTTACTGCAAGTGGCTTAAGTATTGCTGGCATCATTTTAACCGCTGGGTTTTCGATGTTTCCGTTTCTACTACCAAGCAGCATCATGCCTGATGCAAGTTTGACTGTGTGGGACGCAACGTCTTCATTTTTAACCCTGCAAACTATGTTTATTGTGGCCTGTGTTTTTGTACCTATAGTGCTGTTTTACACCGCATATGGTTTTTGGGTCATGAGAGGTCGAGTAAAACAAGCGGACTTAAGTAAGTCACACGCAATTTATTAATGTAAAAGGAAAAAGATTATGTGGTATTTCACGTGGATTTTAGGCGTTTTATTGGCTTGCTCATTTGGCATCATTAACGCCATGTGGCTTGAGTCAACAGAAGATATGGATCGTACGGACGAATCATAATGGAAAATCAAATAACACCTCAAGCTATACAATGGTTAAAGCGGCAAAGCATGGATTTTCGCGTGCCGCAAATGAAGGTGTTTTTGGTCAGGCTAATACAGTTTATTGCTCAAATCTTCACATTCTGGTTATTTGCCGAAATGATGATGTCGATTGTTGTTGAGCAACAAGCATTTGATGGGCGCAAGGTTTTATACTTAGCGGTCGCATCATGTATTTGGTTGGTCAGTGTATACGTTGCAGATAGCTTATCGGCTATCTGCAAAAATAAAATTGAAAGCCAAATTGAATCGGATATCCATGCAATTTGGCAACAACAACAAACTGCATTAATACGCCGATACTCGTCGGCTTATTGGCAACAATTAATCTTTGATCACATTGCTGATGTAGGAAATTACGTCAGTCAGTACTGTGTCCAAAAATGGATGGCCGGGATAACGCCACTGGTTATCTTAATGGTGATCGCCCCCATCAATTACGTGGTAGCAGTTTCTCTACTGCTTTGTATGCCAGTGGTTCCTTTGTTTATGATTATCGTCGGCAAAGGCGCTGCGGCACTGCATCGTAAACATTTTATCGCTTTAGAACGTTTAGGCGCGATGTTCTCAGATAGATTAAAAGCCTTGCCGCTGATTACCAGCGCTAATCAGCATCATGAGCAACAGATGCGCTTAAGTCATGCCAGCAATATTGTAAATTCAAAAACCATGAAAGTGGTATCTGTGGCTTTTTTGTCTACCACGGTTCTAGATTTTTTCTCGACCTTATCAATTGCACTGGTGGCCGTATTTATCGGTTTCAGTCTAATTGGTGAATTTGAATTTGGACCGTCAATGAATCTACACACTGGTCTGTTTATGTTACTGGTTGCACCGTTATTATTTGCCGAATTAAAAACATTAGGCCGATATTACCACCAAAAATCCAAAGCCGAAGCGAGTGCGGAAAGGTTTGCAGAGATATATCAAGAGGTTAAACCTAACGTCATCCAACAAAACTTCAGCGGAATTGATTGGCTTAATTTTCAAGTTAAACAACCAAATATTTGCGCAAAAAAGATTTCCATCCAGCCCAGTGAATGGATATTTCTCGAGGGTCAATCCGGCGCAGGCAAAACCGTTTTGCTAGAGGCATTGATGGGTTTTAGGGAAGCTTCACATCAATTCCCTGCGCTAAGTTACTTGTTAACTCAAGATACCGTAGTGCTAGATAATACGCTGAGATATAACCTCACCCTAGGGCGCGATTTCGCCGATCACATGCTTTGGGAGGTGTTAGTCGACGTAGAACTGAATGACTGGGCGATCAAACTTGAACAGCAATTAGATACACCTTTAGGTGACTACCCTCCACTTTCCGGCGGTGAAGCCCAGCGTTTAGCCCTTGCGCGCATCTTACTGATTAACCCCGAAGTGGTTTTTCTCGACGAACCCACTGCTCACCTGACTCAGGAACAGCATAGAATCCTAAGTTTACTGCTGCGTCAACGCTTGCAACACAAGACTGTAATTTGGGCATCACACAAGTCCATTCCAGATCACTGGTTTACACAACATTGGCAACTTGAAAATGGTGTATTGAGGATCCCAAATGAAGCATAAAAAGCTATTAGCCGTCAGTTTGTTTCTGGCCATAGTGCACTTTCTGGTGGGATTCACTATTTTACTGGTGTCTTCTTGGTTTATTGCCGCCTCAGCCATTGCTGGCATAGGCTTCAATTACATGTTACCGGCTGTCATCATCCGCGCCCTTGCTATATTGCGGATTGCGTCTGGCTATTTCAGTATGTTGTTTGGCCATCAGCACTTGCTTGGCTCTTTGGCAGACATTCGTTTATCGGTGTTCAAGTCCCTCGCCGACAATAATGTTACATCTAGAGATGTATCCTTAAACGCACTTGCTTATCAAAGTGAAGAAGTGGCTTCTATTTGGATTGCTTGGGTGGGGCAAAATGCAGGTGTGTTATTATCCATCAGCGCACTTATGTTTTGTGCTGTTGTATTTACACCGACATTAAGTTGGCCATTAATCGTTTTCTTTAGCGTATTTAGTCTCATTTACGCCACTTTAGTACTCACAACTTTGCACAACGCTAAGCGCTTAGTCAAATATCAAAAAGCGACGCAATTACGCTTAATTCAGCATATTGAAAGTGCGCCTATCTGGCATATGCAAAATCAACTGCAACCACCACAACTAAATAGCATTAGAAAAATACAAAACCGAATCCAACAACACACAAGATTAGCCGCGTTGCTGACCTCTATAACCAGTATCTCAACCTTGTGTTTTATTTTAGTAAGTCACGCTAGTACTCACTTAGGAAACAGTTTGTTTGTGATTATTCCTATGGCGTTACTGAGTGTAAATGATTGGTTGGGTCGCTCAATCGAATCTCAAAACAAGCTGGCAAGTTATCAGGTTGCCAATAACAACATTGCTCAACTAGTAAAAGAGTCAGTGCCAATTTCGCGACTTAATCCCCATGTTAAGAATCTCGAAGTTTTGAACTTTAAAGCTCAAAATACAGTAATGCCGGAAGTGTTTGGCACATTCAACATAGCAAGTTTGAGCTTACTGGTGGGAAGCTCTGGCTCTGGGAAAAGTCGTTTTTTACAGGCTGTCGCAGGCCTTATCCCCAACCAAGGTAAACGTTTGATCAACCATAGCGATATGCCTGAAGGGTTACTTAATGACAGCTTATACATAGAACAATTTCCATTTTGTTTATCAGATACCTTAAAAAGTAATTTACTTATTGCCAATCCAGAGGCGTCCGATAGATGTTTAATTGAAACCCTGAATGATGTTGGTTTGGGCTACATGAGCGATATTAATCAATGGATTGGAGAAAACGGTAGACGTTTTTCTGGCGGTGAGAAAAAACGTTTGGGCTTGGCTCGAGCACTATTAAGTAAAGCAAATTTAATTTTGATTGACGAACCATTTGAAGCCTTAGATGAAACCAATATTGAAATTGCCTGCCGCCAACTCAACACATTGGCCCAACATAAAATCGTGTTGGTTGCCTCTCATATTATTCCACGTCAACTGAAAATCGATCAGCAAATATCTCTTGATCCTCCATTGCATTCGGAATTAAACAAAGAAGGTGCCATTCATTATGAATAAACTCATCATTCAACCATTTTTGGATGAAACAACCAATACTGTCACATATGTGGTAACTGACAAAACATGTAACCTATCCGCGATTATTGACCCAGTATTAGATTTCGATCCAAATTCCGGCACGCTTTCCTCCACCAGTGCCGATAAAGTGATCAAGTATTTAGATGACAATAATTTATCCTTGGAATGGATACTGGAAACTCATGCTCACGCTGATCATATTACTGCGTCTCAATATATTAAGGAAAAACGTGGTGGCGAAATCGGCATAGGCGAGCATATACGCAAAGTCCAATCGACCTTTAAAAAAATCTTTAATTTACAACCAGACTTTGCTTGTGACGGTAGTCAATTTGATCACCTTTTTAGTGACGGTGAAATGATCAATTTAGGCCATCTAAACATTCAAATAATGAATACCCCAGGTCATACACCTGCCTGCATTAGCTACCTGATTGAAGACACTGTGTTTGTTGGTGACACACTGTTTATGCCCGACTATGGTACCGCGCGAGCAGACTTCCCCAATGGCAGTGCCAAAGCCTTGTACCAGTCCATCCAGAAAATACTTTCACTACCTGACGAAACCCGTATTTTTGTCGCTCATGATTATAAAGCCGAAGGTCGTGACGAATATGCGTGGGAAACCACGGTATTTCAGCAAAAACGCAACAATATCCATGTAAAAAATGGCACCACTGAAGAGGATTTTGTCAATATGCGCAATCAACGTGACAAAACATTAGCCGCGCCAAG
Organism: Aliiglaciecola sp. 2_MG-2023; assembly: GCF_030548145.1. Classification (NCBI taxonomy): domain Bacteria; kingdom Pseudomonadati; phylum Pseudomonadota; class Gammaproteobacteria; order Alteromonadales; family Alteromonadaceae; genus Aliiglaciecola; species Aliiglaciecola sp. 2_MG-2023. The sequence goes on along the minus strand of NZ_JAUORY010000011.1, from coordinate 71,546 downwards.
ACTTCTGCTACCATCAATTCAACTTAATATTCGCGCTGGACTGCTGCCAGATAGCGAGGATAACGGTGTTGCGTATCTCAAAATTCCGTTAACCACAAAATTGGCTTAAACCATGAACGATCCAATGATTTGGTTAGGTGCAATTGCTATGGGATTGAGTCTTGGGCTACTGGGCTCCGGTGGCAGTATATTGACCTTACCCTTACTGATTTTTATTGCCAAAGAACCTGAAAAGTTAGCCATTGCAGAATCTCTACTTATTGTAGGAATAGTGGCGTTAGTTGGCACTATATCCCACTATCTAAAAGGTAATATCATCTACAAATTGGTATTGTATTTTGGCATTCCTAGTATGTTTGCGGCATATGGAGGCGCTTATTTAGCGCAGTTTGTCAGCGCAAAATTACAACTGCTTACTTTTGCAGTAATAATGCTTTTAGCGAGTTTTTTTATGCTCAAACCGCTCGCCCCTAACCTCACCCAAACAACCAGTCCGCAATCAGGGTTTTGGCTAATTCCTGCGAGCTTGTTGGTGGGCTGCTTAGCCGGCTTAATTGGTGTAGGCGGTGGTTTCCTGATAGTGCCGGCACTTATGTTTATTGCCAAAATCCCCATCAAGCAGGCAGTGGGTACCAGTTTAGTCATTATTGTAATGCAGAGTATTAGTGGCTTTTCCCAGTACTTAAAAGTATTTCAAAATGCTGATATCAGCTTAAATTGGCCGTTAATCTCGCTGGTCAGCAGTTGTGCAATAGGCGGAATATTAGTCGGGTTGCGAATCGCAGATAAACTTCCCCAATTGGTGATAAAGCGCCTATTCGGTGCTGGGCTAATTGCGCTATCGGCCTACACCTTTATGACCAACGTTTAAACCAGGATTTGCCATGCCTATCGTCAACCTAAACGACCACTTTTCAATATCTGGTGAGCTCGATAATGAATTACTCTCACAGTTAGTTGAAAATGGCTTAACCATGCTAATTAATGTTCGCCCCGATAATGAGTCTGCCACTCAAATAAATAGTCACCAATGGCAACAGATATGTCGTTCACTTCGAATTGAGTATCAGCATATTCCGGTTAAATCGGGTATTTACTCAAATCAACAAATTGCGTTATTTAAACGCTTGCTTGAACAACATAAGGGCTTAGTCCATTGTTTTTGCAGAAGTGGCACTCGTGCAGTCCACCTTTGGGCGTTGAGTCAAAAACAACAGGCCAGCTTCCAACAGTTACAACAACTATGTTCCTCAAAAGGTTATGATTTGTCAGCAATTAAAGACTATTTTAAGTGATTAAGTTTTGAATCAACAAAAATAGACTAGACTGAAAGAAAAAGCATAACGCGGCAGCAAGCGTCGCCTAAAAGTTGGGCTGCAATAGTCGAGGAATTAGCAATGATATTTTTACGCAATTTTTCATTGATATACCGATTAAGTTTTATTGTCATTTTAATGGTGCTCGTACTGGTACTTCTGAGCTTCAGTGTGTTGAACCATCATTATGAAGCACTGGAACAACAAGCCTACAAAGAAAACAAAAGCGTTGTGGATGTCGCATACAGCGTAATTGAACACTTCCATCAATTAGCCAGTACCCAACAACTCAGCGAAGACGATGCAAAATCAATGGCGATTGCAACTGTGAGTGAGCTTAGATACGACGACAATAATTATTTTTGGTTACAAGATGCAACCCCCAATATGATTATGCATCCTTTCAAACCGGCGTTAAATGGAGAGTCTCTATACAACAGCACTGACGCCAATGGGAAAACGTTTTTCCGAGAAATGTCGCAATTAGTCAAAAAACAAGGCAGTGGTTTTGTGACCTATGTTTGGCCACTACCAGGTGAGGAAGAACCAACCTCGAAAATATCCTACGTCAAAGAATTCCGGCCGTGGGGATGGACTATAGGCTCGGGAATTTACTTAGATAAACTTGACGCCTTTTACGCCAAACTGCGTAATTCATATATCCTCGAAGCTTTTATCGGATTGCTTGTTATTCTTGGCGCTACTTGGTTAATTAGCAGGAGTATTACTGCGCCGATTCAAGAAGCAAGTGAACGAATGCGTGACATTGCTCAAGGTGAGGGAGACTTGACCCGTCAATTGCCGGTAAAAGGAAATGATGAAATAACCCAGCTAAACCAGTTTTTTAATCAATTTACCTCCAAAATACGAGAATCTCTTCTGCAAGTGCGCACAATCGTTGAAGAGTTAATAGAACAATCCAATTCGGTTGCCAGTGTTAGTCAAAGCAGTAACACCTTTGCCCAACAGCAAAGTGACGCCACCTTACAAGTAGCAGATGCTATTGATCAAATGACGAAACAAATTAGCGAAGTTAGTAGCAGTGCATTGAATGCGGAAAACACCACAACTGATGCTAAAACCAATGCCCAATCGGGAGCCGTAGCGGTGAATCGCACCGTAGAGGATATTCAATCATTAACCAGTAACATCGATCAGGTTAATTCGGTTGTATCTCAATTAGCCAAACAAAGCGAAAACATTGGTAGCGTACTCGATGTGATACGAGCGATTGCAGAACAAACCAACCTGTTAGCATTAAACGCGGCGATCGAAGCGGCTCGCGCAGGAGAGCAAGGCCGAGGATTTGCTGTCGTTGCCGATGAAGTCCGTACCTTAGCCAGCCGCACCGGACATAGTACTGACGAAATTCAAACCATGATTGAGAAATTACAAAGCGATGCTAAAGCCGCAGTGGAAGCAGTAAAAACCAGCCAAGACACTTCTCAAAAAACGGTAGGAAACATAAACGAAGCGAATGAAACACTGCAAGAAGTTGCAAGATTAATGGGCCAAATGTCGCAAATGAACAGCCAGATAGCCCAAGCGACAGAGCAACAAACTCAAGCCGCGCAAGCCATTAACTTGCGACTTAATGATTTAAACGATGCCTCAGAACAATCTGTCACAACGGCAGCCACCTTAAACCAAGCTAGTCAGGCGCTAAAAGCCCTCAGTGATAAAGTGCATACTGTAGTTAATCGCTTTAAATTGTAGTTTTACAAGCTGTTTAACCTATTTAGACTTTTGCTGACTGTGCCGCGGCGAGCTCAGAAGAATGAAAAAGCTCTCGTAAAATGTAAACTTAAGAGTTTTAAAGGTTTTTTGTTAAGCCGTTCTTAAGGTTAACAATATAAAGTTCATACATACATTTATTGGTGGTTGTATGAACTTAAACCTTTTCACTGTTTTTATTATAATTTGCGCGACTTTATTTTTGCCGTCTAAGCTGCTCGCTCAGCAAGAAAAGGAGTGTAGTCAAACTGACAAGGTTCACTTTAAACCCAACGATATATTCAACTTAGAAGATGATGACAGTATTTTCATACACGATTGGGCCAACTTTCTACATATCAAAACCAAGCAAGATACCCTCGAAAATGAAGCTGCTTTTTTCCTCAAAAAATGTGAGGTTAACTACGATGATTTACTCGAACTGGAACGACATCTACGCAATCAAAAATACATAAGAGACGCGAAAGTAAATTATGATGAGAATAATTTAGTTTCGGTAGAAACTTGGGACAACTGGACGTTATTGCCAACCATAGATTTCAGTCGTAAAGGCGGTAAAAATAAGTTTGCTATTGGTATAAGAGATCGTAATTTGCTTGGTTTGGGAATAGGCGCAGAAATAGAATATTTTAGTAATGAACAGCGCACGGGTTATAGATTTGATACCCAATTCCCCCTTTATCTGAAAAACAATATTAATGCCTCTATCACACTAACGAGCAATGATGATGGCAGCTCAAAGGCCGCTTTTATTAATAAGCAATTTGTGAGTTTCGATACCCAATATGCATATCAAATAGGGTTTGATAATTTCAGTCAAATAGACACACAATTCGAATTGGGCCAGCAATCTAACCGCTTTAGCCATGAACAAAGATTCTCCACTATTGCGTGGCAATGGCTGCAAACAAATTCATCCACAGATACGTTACGCTTTGGTGTCGGTTACACGCGGGAATCACATCGTTTTTCAGATTTAATCAAAAATGCACTCAACGAGACTAACCTTTTGCCCAACGACAGAGAGTTTAATTATCCCTTTGTTTCCATCGAGTATTTGCAGAAAGATTTTAGGAAATTAACCAATCTGCACTTAATCAACCATATCGAAGATTACAATTTAGGCTGGCATGTCAGTGCTAGTATCGGTACTGATTTTTCAGATAGAGATAACGCCCCTAGCCTAATCTGGCAATCCAACTTATCTAAAGGAATCGAAATATCTGAAAATGCGTTAGTGTATTTTGATGTCTCACTTGAAGGCGAGCAATACAACAATTCGCAACAACAAGACAGAGTCCTACTCAAAACCAGTGCTGAGTATTTCTACAAGTTCAATCAGCATTGGGGGGCATATTTTAAAAATGCCAATGTAATAAGTGACAATCAATATTTAGACTCACCTGTGGTTTTAGGTGGTGAAACTGGTGTACGAGGTTACCCATTGCAATATCAGCACGCCACAAAGAGCACACAATTTACCGCTGAGGCCCGCTATTATCCGCAGATTAATATCTACAAATTATTGGAGTTAGGTGGCGCTGCATTTATAGATTCCGGTAAAGTATTTGACCAATCAGAGTCATCAGAAAAGCAATCTTCATTAATGACATCCGTTGGCCTTGGAGCTCGATTTTATTCCACCCGTACCAGTGAAGCACGGGTAATTCATATTGATGTTATTAAGCCGATTAGTTCAGATCCGAATGTAAACAGTGTTGAATTTAGAGTGACCACTAAACATAGATTTTAGCTAATCTATAGTGTTTTACTTAAGACAAGCGATTGCCCATCACTTTAATCACTTTAATCGCTTATCACTATGGTTAAAGCAGCATTTCCACGTATCGAATAACATCACTTTAATCGTGCTAATAACTGAAAATTACTTAGCTCGACAACTGATACACGCAAATATTCACTGCACTGGCTAAATTAAGTGAATCAATTTTTCCACTTCCAGCAATAGTAAAGGCGTCGGCAGCACAGGCCGATAAGGCATTAGTAGGAACGCCACGCGCTTCGTTGCCAAACAAATAACACTGGTAATTGACAAAATCTGTACTTTGAATTTGTTTGCCTTGCATATCTAAATAGGCAAAGCGCTTAAAGCGTGTTTGTAGATCAGCCAATTCAACCTCCAACTCAATGGGCACATGAAATATCGCGCCCATACTGGCCCTTACCACTTTGGAGTTAAACGGATCGACACTGTTGGGACTGAGCAATAAGCGAAAACCACCAAACCAAGCTAAGGTTCGTAAAATGGTACCTAAGTTACCGGGATCTTGTACTTCATGAAGATAGATACAGCGTTCACCCTGCAGGTTCGCTTGCTGCAATTTAGCGGCCTTTGGCAATGGCACACAAGCAATAATGCCCTGCGGGGTTTTGGTGTCACTGAGCTGTGCCATTTGCTTTTTATTCAACACAACTAAAGCACATTGATGAGTAAATCGTTTGCCCCAATCTTGATATTCTTCAGTGACATACAAGGTAATATCATCTAATCCATGTTCTGCTTTTTGAAGCTCTAAAACCAGATGTTCACCTTCCACAAGGTAATAACCAAACTGCGAACGATATTTCTTTCGGTGGAGCTTTTTTACATCATCAAATTTCATATTAACTTGCCTTTATAAATTGGTGCAGCATGGCACAAGTTAAATACTGCAAGTTCGGTCATGTAAAATCCTAGTCTGTAGATTGGCTAAACGAAATAATAAATACTCAAGGTTGATAATTGTAACGCTTTGCTCAAATCAAGTCAGGGAAAACAAGTTAAAGCAAATAAATTACCGTTAAAAACGCTATTTTCGCCTAGGTAATTTGCAAATTTGCCGTGCCAGCTTACAATAAGCGCCGTTTAAACCATCAAAAATAGCAGACTCACTTTATGGCACGCTCTAAAACCAGTAAAAAATGGCTGGACGAACACGTTAACGATCCCTACGTAAAAAAAGCACAAATTGACGGATATCGTTCCCGTGCTAGTTATAAACTTATCGAAATTAATGAAAAAGATAAGTTAATTCGCCCCGGTAGTATTGTCATGGATCTAGGTTCAGCTCCTGGTGGTTGGTCACAAATAGTCGCTCCCCTAGTAGGTAAAAAAGGCCGAGTGATAGCCTCAGATATTTTGCCAATGGATTCGATATTGGATGTAACTTTTATCCAAGGTGATTTCACCGAAGAAGCGGTTTACGATCAAATTGTGGCAACCTTAGACAACGAACAAGTTGATGTGGTGGTGTCTGACATGGCGCCGAACATCAGTGGTGTTAATGCCACTGACCAATACAGCTCAATGTACCTTGTCGAGTTAGCACTAGATATGGCCCGCAATGTATTAAAGCCTGGCGGCAGTTTTTGTGCAAAAGTGTTTCAAGGTGTTGGCTATGAAGAATATTTGAAAGACGTTCGTAGTTCTTTTAATAAAGTGGTGATCCGTAAACCTGGTGCCTCTCGCCCACGCTCTCGCGAAGTGTACATAGTCGCAAAAGGATTCAAAGGCTAAAACAAGATCTAAATAATGACTATCGCTCTAACAACGGCAACTTTTCGACAACACCGTTCCATTTGTCGGCATCTTCTGGAGGGGCTTTTAGTTCAGTGATATTCGGCCATTCTTGGCTCAATTGTTCATTTAGCGCTAAGTACTGGAGTTGATCGGCTGGCAGTTCGGTATCTTGAAAAATCGCATCTGCCGGACACTCTGGGACACATAACGCACAGTCTATGCAAATTACTGGATCGATCGCCAAAAAATTAGGCCCTTCAAAAAACGCATCTACAGGGCATACGGCAACACAGTCGGTATATTTACATTTAATGCAATTGTCGGTCACTACGAAGGTCATTGAAAGCTATTTTGGTTAGGCTGAAAATATGCCGACAAGTTTAAAGAAGCACGATAAAAACACAAGTTTCTTTGAAATTTTGTTGTGGTTAACAATAACCAGATGTTTTCAACCTAAATACAATTTAACAGGGCTATCTATCACAGACTAGCTGATTTAAAATATCGCGCCCTGACAGAAAGGCTGTCCGGCGTTTAAAGAGTGTGTATTATGTTACGTTTGACGGATATTAAATTACCCCTAAATCATCAAGAACAGGCTATTGAGCAAGCAATACTTAGCAAACTCAAAATCACCCCAAGCCAGTTAATATCCTTCAATATGTTCAAACGAGGCTATGACGCTCGCAATAATAGAGACATTCAGCTCATTTACACCCTTGATGTGGAAGTCAAAAACCAATCTGAACTGCTCGAACAGTTTGAGCGAGATCCGCAAGTTCGCATCACGCCTGACATGCAATATAAATTTGTCACCCAAGCACCAAATGAACTAACCGAGCGACCAGTAGTGGTTGGACTAGGACCATGTGGTTTATTTGCCGCATTAATTTTGGCCCAAATGGGGTTTAAGCCGATAATACTGGAACGGGGCAAAGAAGTTCGAGAACGGACCAAAGACACCTTTGGTTTTTGGCGCAAAAAACCACTCAATCCAGAATCAAATGTGCAGTTTGGTGAAGGTGGTGCGGGTACATTTTCCGATGGCAAACTTTATAGTCAGGTAAAGGATCGCAAACATTACGGGCGCAAAGTGCTACATGAATTTGTCGCTGCAGGCGCACCTGAAGAAATCATGTACGTAAGTAAACCCCATATTGGGACCTTTAAATTGGTCAATATGGTCGAAAAAATGCGTGAAAAAATCATATCTTTAGGGGGTGAATTTCGCTTCAGTACAAGAGTAGAAAAACTCGATTTAGAACCGCAAAATGACGGCTATAAAATAAAAGGCTTACATTTAGCTGATGGGGATTACCTTAGCTGCAAACACGTAATATTAGCAGTGGGTCACAGTGCAAGGGACACCTTCACGGCACTGTATGAGCAAGGCGTGTATATTGAAGCTAAGCCATTTTCAGTAGGCTTTCGAATCGAACACGAACAAAGCATGATCGACAAATGTCGCTTCGGCGACAATGCCGGCAACCCTATTTTGGGTGCAGCTGACTACAAACTAGTCCACCACTGTAAAAATGGACGCACCGTCTATAGTTTTTGTATGTGTCCAGGCGGCACGGTAGTCGCGGCAGCATCAGAACCAGGAAGAGTCGTTACCAATGGCATGAGCCAATATTCTCGCCACGAACGTAACGCCAACAGTGCCATAGTCGTTGGCATTACCCCAGAACAAGATTATCCAGGTCATCCTTTGGCAGGTATCGAATTACAACGTAGTTTAGAAGATCTGGCCTTTGCAGTTGGAGGTGAAAACTATCACGCACCGGCGCAATTAATTGGAGACTTCCTAGCAGGTAAAGCCAGTGCAGAATTAGGTGATGTAAAACCTTCATATACCCCAGGTATCACCCTAACTGATTTATCCAAAGTGGTACCTGATTTCGTAACCGAATCCATTCGCGAAGCCATTCCAGCGTTCAATCGTCAGATCAAAGGATTTGCCAAAGCGGATGGTTTACTCACTGGCGTTGAAACCCGCACCTCTTCACCGATTTGTATTAAACGCGGTAAAGATTACCAAAGTGTCAACGTAGCAGGTTTGTATCCCGCTGGCGAAGGAGCAGGTTATGCTGGCGGCATTTGGTCGGCCGGAATTGATGGTATTCGCGTAGCCGAAGCTGTGGCGTTGGCCATAGTGGGCATAGACGAAAAACCTGAATAAACGCAACCAAACAGGCTAATAAACCTTTATGCAGCAAAGTATTAAGAAAGATCGGTTTATTCCGTTACGAAAAGCGGATCTTATCAACGCCTGTTTGCAACAAGGCCAGCTCAATGAAAAGGATAAAAATGCGTTCATAGACTTGTGCCATATTCTGGTGAGCACCTTACATTTTGAATATCATCAGACTCTTGAAATATTAAAAGATAGTTACGCCCCCTTTGATCCTAACTCAGACACCCTGCCCGTTCATTCAACCTCTAAAGATTCCTTAGATAACAAACAACAGGTTTTCGCGCAAACCTTTGCTCAGGTGTTAAATGCCGCAAACTTTGAAAAGGTTACCGAGCAGGATTTACAAGAGGCGTTGCATGAAGCGTCTTTATTTAAAGTTAGGCTGGAAGTGGAATTTGAAGATTTCGCCGAAGTGGTATTTTATCGCCGTGGCGAATACCAGAAAACCGAAACACTGAGCAAGTTTTGGGGTCTGAAGAAACAGCAGGTAAGCTTCACCAACTATGACAAAGTAGCAGTTTATATAAAGTTTAAAAACGCTGAATACTTTGCCTCAAAGAAAATGAAATCGGTTAATTTTGAACCTGACTCAACCATCATCAAATTATTCCAAAATGTACCAAAAGCGGATTTAGAAATGCTGTTCCCCAACAGCGAAGTGCGCATGCGCACCTTAGACAAAGCCATTATCGGCGGCTCTGCGTTAGTTGGCGGAACCGTGGTGTTAGTTACAAAACTAGGCGCGTCTTTATTATTGATGGCAGGCATTATCAGTTATTGGATTGGTCTGTCAGATAAAGCAGTGACAATTGGCACTCAAGAACTCATCGCTCTTTGCGCAGGTGCAGGGGTAATTGGTGGGTTTATATTCAAAGAATGGAGTAAGTTTAAAAATCGTAAATTGAAATTTATGAAAGCACTGGCTGATAACCTCTATTTTAAAAATCTCGACAACAATGCTGGGGTTTTTCACCATCTAATTGATGCTGCGGAAGAAGAAGAATGTAAAGAAGCGATACTAGCCTATTATTTTTTACTGACATTTAAACAGCCTATCAGCAGTGAACAACTAGATCAGCAGATTGAAGATTGGTTTGCCAGCCGATTCGATTTTGAAATAGATTTCGAAATTGAAGATGCGTTAAATAAATTGCTTCGATTTGGCATAGTTAACAAACAAAATAATATGTATAGCGCCATATCGATACAAGCCGCCCAGACCCAACTGGGTCGTGAATGGGATGACATTTTCAGCTCAAAGGTTGAGTAACTCCAACAGCATAAAAACTCAACGTCAGGCTCTAACTAACCTGATATAACTTATTTAAATAAACCATCATAAGCATTAATCAATCTAGCATTTCACCTATCAATATAGTTTTTCAATAGTCTGATATTGCAAATAGATTGCTCGTTAAAACCCTGTGTAACATCACTTTTATTACATACATGTAAATTAAATGTTCACTTATTAACAAACTTGCTTGCTTTACGAGACTCTAAAACATAACATAACTTGCATTAAAGAACTCACTGCGTTTATTTGTCGGTCGAAGACTCAGCTATTTGCTCGACAATCTCCCATAAAACGCATTACTTTGGAGAACATTTTATGCCCGCTTACAAAGCACCACTTCGCGATATTCAATTTGTTATGGATGATCTGCTTAACTTTTCCAACCATTATCAACAATTGAATATTGATGTTGAGATAGATCGTCAAACTCAAACGGCAATCATTGAAGAAGCGGCTAAATTTTCTGAAAATGTAATTTCTCCACTAAATGCGGTTGGTGATCAAGTGGGGTGTAAGTGGAGTGCAGATGGCGTTACCACACCAACTGGCTTTAAAGCCGCTTATCAACAATATTGTAAAGGTGGTTGGCCATCATTGGCAATGCCCGAACAATACGGCGGACAAGGCCTGCCGGAATCTATGAACATCATTGTCAATGAATTGGTATGCAGTGGCAGCGTTGCGTGGTCGGGTTACCCAGGTTTACGTGAAGGCGCGATAAAAACACTGGTTAGTTATGGCAGTGAAACGCTTAAAAATACCTTTCTACCAAATTTAGTCAGCGGTAAATGGACAGGAACAATGTGTCTAACCGAATCTCATTGTGGAACGGATTTAGGCCAATTAAAAACCAAAGCTACGCCTATATCTGATACCGAGTTTACCCTTACCGGAACAAAAATATTCATATCATGTGGTGAACACGATATGGCCGAAAACATCATTCATATTGTGTTAGCTCGTTTACCCGATGCACCAGCTGGCAGTGCAGGTATTTCGCTTTTTGTGGTGCCAAAGTTTTTGGTAGAAAACGGAAAATTAGCTGCCAGAAACAAGGTTAACTGTGGTTCCATCGAACATAAAATGGGTGTCCATGGTTTTGTCACCTGTGTAATGAACTTTGATGGTGCCAAGGGTTACTTACTTGGACAACCAAATAAAGGCCTTGAAGCCATGTTTACTTTTATGAACTCAGCTCGGTTAACCACCGCTTTGCAGGGCTTAGTCCATTCAGAAGTGGCCTATCAAGGCGCTGTCCCCTACGCCAAAGAAAGATTAGCAATGCGTTCACTAAGTGGAGTGAAAAATCCAGATGGCCCTGCCGACCCCATCATAGTTCACCCTGACGTCCGCCGTATGCTACTAACCATTAAGTCATTTGCAGAAGGGTTTAGAGCATTCGCTTATTATGTTGCCCAACAGCTCGATATTGCCGAACATGGACAGTCAGTTGAAGAAAAAATCCATGCCAAACAATTACTAGCGCTGCTTACTCCTATCTGCAAGGGATTTATGACGGAACTAGGTTGTGAAGCAGCCCATCACGGTGTGCAAGTTTATGGCGGTCACGGCTACATTAAAGAATGGGGTATGGAACAAAACCAACGTGATAGTCGTATCTCTACTTTGTATGAAGGTACCACAGGTATTCAAGCCTTAGATCTGATCGGCAGAAAAGTGATGGGCTCTAAGGGCAGCTTATTAACCAATTTTACCGACATCATTATGAGGTTTTGTCAAACCCATCAATCTACCCCCAATATGCAAGAATTTATCGAACCACTTAAGCAATCAACCAATGACTGGTTGGAATTAGCCAATACAATTGGCAAATCTGCAGCTTCAGATGCCGATGAGTTAGGTGCCGCATCAGTGGACTTTTTAATGTTTTCTGGCTACACCATATTGGCTTACTTTTGGGCACGAATGGCGCTAGTTTCAATTCAAAAACTAGATACTGAAACAGAAGACAAAAATCTTTATACCAGCAAAATCAATACCGCCCGCTTCTACTTTCAACGCATATTACCGCGCACTGCGACCTTAAAGTTAACTATTCAATCTGGTGCAAAAAACTTAATGGAAATCAATTCGGAGCACTTTTAAATGGCCATAGCTATACTCATTTTAGTGCCCAATAATTTTTGGCAATTAACCAATATTTTGAGTTATTTATGAATACTAATAACAACTTAGCATTACCGGAAACCGCCTCCTTGCAGTCTATTTTTGACAAAGGCTGTCAACAATATAGTCAAAACAACGCTTTTAAATGTGGCTCACAAAGTATTAGTTATATGGAGTTGGACCATCAATCAAAAAGTTTCGCTGCCTATTTACAAGAGAATACCGAATTGCAACCAGGTGATAGGATTGCCCTTCAGTTACCTAATTGTATTGCCTATGCCGTAATAGCTTGGGGTGCTTTGCGGGCGGGGTTAGTGATAGTCAACGTTAACCCGTTATACACAGAAAATGAACTAGCCCATATGTATCAAGACTCAGGAGCTAAAGCGCTAATTGTATTAAGTTCATCTATTGAAATGGTCAGCAATTTAGTTAACGAGTCTGATATCTCAGTTTTGTTTTACATCAATAATGCAACCGCAGAACTTAACAACTTAACAGTTGATACAATTGAATATACGGATTGTTTAACTCAAGGCAGCAATTGCAAATTTACGCCAGTCTACGCCTCTCCAGACGACACAGCCTTGTTACAATACACTGGAGGTACAACAGGATTAGCCAAGGCAGCGGTATTAACCCATGCAAATTTGGTTAGTGCCGCTCGCAGCTTTTGGGATACCACCGGGGTATTTGAAGCTGGTAATGAAATTTTCGCCGCACCCTTACCCTTGTATCATGTTTATGCTTTTGTAGGTCATATTGTGGTGGGCGTAATATATGGTGTAACCAGCATTTTAATTACCAACCCACGAGATATACCTGCGCTGCATAATGCGTTAAAAGACAGCAAGTTTAGTCTTTTTGTTGGCATCAACACGCTATTTAACATGTTATGCCAAGATCCGTTATTTAGAACCCTTGATTTCTCAGGCTTAAAATTCACCTTGTCTGGAGGAATGGCTCTTAACCAGCGTGTTGCTTTACGTTGGGAAGAACTAACACACTGTCAGATTAATGAAGGTTACGGGTTAACAGAATCATCGGCTGGGGTCATTATTAATCGCGGCGAACATGATCGTCGATTAGGCTCCGTTGGCAAACCAATGCAAGGAGTAGAAATTAAGGTTATTGGAGATAAAGGACAAAGATTAGCGGCCGGCGAAAAAGGTGAGTTGTTTATAAAGGGTAAGCAAATCATGAAGGAATATTGGCACAATCCAAGTGCCACAACTGCAATATTACAAGACGGCTGGTTAGCAACAGGTGACATAGCGTTAATCGACGAGGAAGGTTTTGTCTATATTGTTGATCGCATAAAAGATGTGATTATTGTCTCAGGATTCAATGTTTACCCAGCAGAAATAGAGCAAGTGGTTAACCGACTTTCCGATGTTCAGGAATGTGCTGCGGTAGGAATAGAGTCAGAGGATACCGGTGAGGCTGTCCAACTGTTTGTTGTGCTAAAAGAAAATGTCATTTCTGAAGCCACTATTATTGAACATTGTCGTAAAAACTTAGCTGCTTACAAAATTCCCAAAGTGATAAAAGTGATTAATGAATTACCTAAATCGCCTGTCGGTAAAGTGTTGAAACGCATGCTTAAAACACACTGAGAATTAGCTTTAAAATAGTAAGTTAAACTATTTGATAACAGTAAACCCCACTTTATCTGGTTGGGGTTTGCTTAAACAAACTGCACAAATCACATCCACATCAAGATCATGTCCGCAGGCTTTATGAATAAGTTTATAAGGTCGTTCCATAGGTGTAAAATAATCTAAAACCCATTGCCTCAATGCTAGCGTCATACCGTACAAGGACTCTCCTTTTTCGGTGAGTTTATATTCATAACGGGATGGTGACTGTTGGTACAAATTCCTTTTTAGCACCCCTAAGTCGACCATTTGCTTAAGTCTATCTGCCAATATATTTGTAGCAATACCTAGGCTGTGCTGAAAATCGTCATAACGGCTTAACCCCAAAAAGACACTCGCTATAATCAGACTACTCCAGCGATCACCAATAATTTCGATAATATGTCCAAGTCGATGATCCGCATCGGATACAGTGGAACCTCTTGAGCGCCTTTGGGTATTCATACTATCTACAACATTGCCAGTGTGAACTATACCAATACTTTTGTTCTCTACTCTTGTCACATCTTTATAGGTAACCTCTAAGCGGCAATTCCGGCATACACAGATTGGCTTTAACTCATGTTGGCTATCTACATTGTGTTGTAATACCAAGGGCAACTTAGCATTTGGTTGATTCACCCAATGGGTTTCCCACTCCCAAACCATTAACGCCCAAGGATATAATGCAAGACCTTTAGTGGTGAGTTTGTATTCATAACGAGGCGGAGTTTGGCTATAAAGTACTTTTTGTAAAACCTCTTGTTCAAGCAAAAACTCTAAACGATTGGTCAATGTTCCTCTGGCAATTTTACTATATTCTCTGAATTCGCTAAATCTATGCCGTCCTAAAAATGCATCTCGCAAAATCAGTATAGTCCAGCGATCGCCGACGATTTTTAGTGCTCTGGCCACAGGGTTGGTGATTATTTGAGTTTCAATATTCATACATAAACTCTATCCCATTCAATCATTAAAACAAAGCAAGGGGTTAACAATAACAACATTCATTTTCTAATCATAAATCGTTAATACGCTGATATTTAACCACAAGTTGTGGAAATCAAATAAATTATCAAACTTCCGCCCCTCCTATAGTTACATATTATTAAATAAACACACATTTAATTAACAATAAAGCTTGCATTAAGAAACCCACAAGTATATTGTCACATCACTTGCGTTATTAGACCAACAAATTTATTCAATAAACATAATTCACGGTTTGAAGCATTTAGGAGCAAACGATGCAAATTAAATACAGAAAAAAGCCTATAGCTATATACATTTCAGCACTTTTAATGGGCTACAGTGTTAACTCAATAGCGCAAGAGACCAAGGACACAAATTCAGAATTATCGCTAGAAGTGATAGAGGTAACAGCACAAAAAAGATCCCAAGGATTACAGGATGTTCCTATCTCCATCAGCGCAATATCTGGCGACATGTTAAAAAACACCAATATTAATTCATTAACTGATATGTCTAGTTCTGTTCCTAATCTTACGATTACCAAATCAGGCATAACCAATCAAATAGGCATACGCGGTATTTCATCGGGCGGGAATAAAGGTTTCGAACAATCTGTAGCTATGTATGTTGATGAAGTGTATTACGGTCGCGATCAACTCATTCAGTTACCGCTAGTTGATTTAGAACGAGTTGAAATTTTACGTGGACCACAGCCAATCTTATTTGGTAAAAACGCCATTGCTGGGGCTATTAGCCTATCGTCTGCTCGACCTACAGATGAATTTGAAGCGTCCATTTCTACCCTATATGAATTCGAACAGGAAGAATTTAAAACAGTCGGCATTATTTCCGGCCCGCTAACCGAAAATCTAAAAGGGCGTTTTGTTGCCTCATACCGCGAAATGGATGGTTGGATAGAAAATACAACATTAGAGCGCACTGAACCCAATACCAAGCAGCTTTATTTACGCGGTATGCTTGAATGGGATTATGACGACCTTAACATTTTACTGAAAGCCGAAACCGCTAATTTTGATACCGCCGGAAGAGCCATTGAGAACCACTCTCCTATTGGTACTTATTCAAGCATTTTTAGTGGCGCACTCTACGTTGAAACTGATGAAGATTACAAGTCGCAAAATAACGGCCAAGAAAGCGACAACAAAGTAGAAAACGTAATGCTAAAAGTGGAGTACGAGGTAAATGACTTTACGCTCACTTCAACCTCAGCATACTTAAAGTATGACACCGATGAACTCATTGACGTGGATTATACTGGACTAGATCTGTTCAACGGCTCAGTTCAAGGGGAACGTTTCAAACAATGGAGCCAAGAACTCCGAGTTGCCTCGCCAACCGATGGTGATATTGACTACATTGCCGGAATTTATTTACAAGACAATGAGTTAATTACCTACGATAACGTTTTATTTGGCTCTACGTTTGCGGCAAACCCTGCTTTCGTACCTATTGTTAACGGTAGCTGGGACAGAGATTTTTCACAAGACTCCCAAGTATTCTCAGCCTTTGCTCAGTTAAATTGGCGGATAACCGACAAGCTGTCTTTGACAGCTGGCGCAAGGTATAGCAAAGAAGAAAAAGATGCACATCGAGTACTGAACTTACCCGGCGAAAATACCAGTGGTATACCAGCCGATGCATTGTTCCCAGGCTCTCCTGCATTTGGCCCCCAAGCCGGCTTCGAAGTTATGATGGGTGCGATAAAAATATATGCCCATGATTTAGAGGGTACTCGAAAAGAATCTCAACTCGATCCATTACTGAATATTCAATACGAATTGGATGACGATACCATGTTTTACGCCTCTTATACCCAAGGTAGTAAGGGCGGAGGTTTTGATATTCGCTCAAATAGTTATCCTGATAATCCCGTTAATCCAGGCTCTTTCGAATTTGAAGATGAACAGGCTACAAGTTATGAAATAGGCGGTAAATTTGGTTTTGGTTATATTGAAATCAATGCCGCTACCTTCTTCACGCATTACGAAGATCTGCAAGTCACTCAATTTGATGGCACTGTCGGTTTTAACGTACAAAATGCAGCCGAAGCAGAAACCAAAGGTATCGAATTAGACGGTCGCTGGCTGCTTTCCGAGTCTTTGGTACTCAACGCTTCATTGGCTTACTTGAATTTTGAATACCTTGATTTTGATGTGGCGCAATGTGCTCCAGATCTGGTTTTACCTGATCAGGTATTAAGCTCTAGCGTAGATGGATTATGTAACCTTGCTGGTGAAAGCGCGATTTATACACCTGAGCTTACTGGAAGTCTGCGACTGCAATACCAGCAAGATCTCGGCGATTGGGCCTATCTGACTTATGGATTAAATATGGAATATAGCGACAAGTACAACGCGGGTGTCACTATAGATCCGAATACCGAACAAGATGCCTATACTAGATGGGGAGTACGGGTAGCCTTAGCCGATTACGACGACCAATGGAAAGTGGCGCTGATTGCTAACAACATCACCGATGAAAGAGTAATGACGCTATCGAACTCATTACCATTTTCAACCACCCTAACCGGCGGAACAGGTGTTGCCTATTACGGCATATACGATCGCCCTAGAAGTATTGCCTTGGAACTAACCTATAACTTCTAAAATTTAAGGTGTTAATTCACACCGCCTAACTAGGCGGTGATTTAGCGTCACTCTAATAGAGGATTACGATTTATGACCTTTGTAATGCAGTTCAGCCATCACCTTATGCCGACTCCCCGAACTCAATCGTTAGGAAAGTCAAAATTTAGCCATAAGTGTGAAAGCAAACACATTTATCAGGTCAATTAGGGTATTTAGTATGATAATTTCGAAACAAGATAGACTCACCCAGTACCACAACTCTGGAGAATGGGGCACACAAAGACTTCATGACTTATTTGAAGCAACTGCCGCTCGTTTCCCTGAACGTGATGCCTTAGTTGACCCACTAGATAAACAAGATTTAGTCGGCAGCGAGCCTCAACGGTTAACCTATAACCAGCTAAAAGATAAAGTAGATCAGTTAACCAAGGTTTTATTGAACAATGGTTTAGGTAAAGATGACATTATTCTGGTGCAAATGCCGAATGTAGTGGAATTAATATTTACCTACCTTGCTGCCTCACGTTTAGGAATTATTTTAAGCCCAGTGCCTGTGCAATATCAGGAAAGCGAACTATCAACCATCCTTAACGTACTGCAACCCAAAGCAATTGTTTTAAACCCAGAATTTAAACAAACCTCATTATTAGAACGCATGCAGCGCAGTATTCAATTAGCGGAGCTACAAACTCAGCCACCCAAAATACTGAGCTGGGGTGAAGGCGGTACTGTATCTAATTTGTCGTTACAGATGACCCAATCCTTACAAGCATCTTTATACAATGATTACCGCCAGCAGCACACCATTAGTGCCGATGATCTCATTACAATTTGTTGGACATCAGGCACCGAAGGCACCCCGAAAGGCGTTCCTCGTAGTCACAACCAATGGTTGGCGATTGGTAAAGCCACCTACTTAGGAAATCAAATTCAAGATAACGAGACATTGCTTAATCCTTTTCCGTTGATCAACATGGCATCTATCGGTGGAATGTTTTTAAGTTGGTTATACAGCGGTGGCAAACTGGTATTACACCACCCTTTGAATTTACCGGTTTTTTTACAACAAATAGTGACTGAAAAAGTCAATTACACACTTGCACCTCCCGCGTTGCTAAACACGATACTCAAAGATGAAAAGCTAAAAAATGCCGTCGATTTTTCAACTATTAGAGCTATAGGCTCAGGTTCAGCGCCGCTAGATGTGTGGATGGTTGAAGGCTACAAAGAACTTTTCGATATCGAAATAGTTAATCACTTTGGTTCAAACGAAGGAATGAGTTTGTTGTGTGGCCCAAATGAAACTGATCGTCCAGAGAAACGGGCAAGATTGTTTCCCCGCGCAAGTAGCCTACTAGAGACTCGATTAATTGACGTTGAAACTAATCAGCAAGTATCGGCTCACGATAAGTCTGGTGAACTGCAAATTAAAGGTGCTGGTGTATTTGATGGATATTATAAATCTCCTGAAAAAACCGAAAGTTGCTTTACCGATGACGGATTTTTCAAAACTGGTGATTTGTTTCAAATCTCCTCTGAAGATCCAGTGTTTTATACCTTTATTGGTCGATGCAAGGACTTAATTATTCGTGGCGGAATGAATATCGCGCCCGCTGAACTAGATAACCTTTTAAATGCACATGACGATATTCTAGATGTTGCGGTAGCCCCCTACCCTTGTGAAATATTGGGTGAACGTATCGCCGTATTCGCCACCTTAAAACCAGAAAAACACCTCACTTTGGCTGATGTTGTTAACTACTTAAAACAACAAAATATCGCATCATTCAAGCTCCCAGAGAAACTCATTCTAGTGAATGAAATACCTCGTAATCCATTAGGTAAGGTTATGCGTCATAAGCTCTCCATAGCATCGTAAATAACCGATTAAACACGATTTACAGCAGAAATTGAGTACTATAAGGAAACCCCATGAAAAGTAATTTGATTAAAGAGTATGAGCAACAAGATACACCTGAATGGACCGCTTCCGAAGATCACTATCACAATGTTAACCCCTATTTACACGGAGCATTAGGTCCAACAAAGTTCGAGCACAGCGAACAAGAACTGGAGGTTTTAGAAGGTCAAGTACCCGCAGATCTCACTGGCATTTATGTGAGAAACGGTGCTAACCCGCGCTTTGCCAGTAAAGGTCCACATCATTGGTTTGATGGAGACGGCATGTTACACACCCTCTCGTTTAAAGATGGTAAAGCAAGTTATAAAAATCGCTGGATCCGAACCAAACACTTTAATATGGAAAGTGAAGCGCAAAAAATATTGTGGCCAGGATATGCGATGCCTCGCCCTGATCCTAACTCTCCTCCAGGCAGTGGCAGTGACTTTTCCATCAAGGATGCCTCAAATACAGATGTGGTTTGGCATAACGGTGCTCTTCTAACCACCTTTTATCAAACCGGCATTCCTTACAGAGTAAACCCTGTGACACTGGAAACGGAAGGACAGGAAACCTTTAATAGTAAACTGCCAAGACAGATGTCCGCCCATTGTAAAGTTGATGACGCCACAGGTGAATTGATGTTCTTCGATTACAACATGGAAGAACCATATATGACATACGGTGTAGTGGATAAAAACGGACAGCTGACAAACTATGTTGAAATACCTTTACCTGGGGCAAGGCTTCCTCACGACATGGCGATTACTGAAAACTATTCAATCTTGATGGACTTACCATTGCATTGGAATAAAGGTAGCCACGGTTTACACTTTTTCAAAGACCGCCCAAGTCGTTTCGCCGTCATCCCCAGACATGGAGATCAAGCAGACATTAAGTGGTTTGATGCTAGCGCATGTTATATGTACCACACGGTTAACGCCTATGAAGAAGATGGCAAAATCATCATGGATGGATGCCGCCAACCTGAGCCTATTTCACCGCGCAAACCTGGAGATGGGGTAATAGAAAGAATGGAGTCTGCAGGCACCTGGAAAGATGTAAAACTGTATCGTTGGACATTTGATTTAAGCACCGGAGAAACCCAAGAAGAGCAACTTGACGATGCCAATGTTGAGTTTCCCATGATCAATGCCGACTTCTACACAGGTAAAAAGTATCGATATAGTTATTCCACACTCATGCCAACGGATTCGTTAATTAATTTTAGTGGCGTGTTTAAATTTGATCACCAAACTCGAGAAAAGCAAATATATACCTTCCCAGAAGGTTCTTGTGGCTCTGAAACACCTTTTGCACCAGCAGATAATGCGGTAAATGAAGATGATGGATATCTCATTAGTTTTCTCACCTATGCTGACACTGGTGAAAGTGAAGCCATCATTCTAGATGCAAGAAAAGTGGATGCGGGGCCGATTTGTCGACTAAAAATACCCAGTCGCGTGCCTGTTGGATTCCACACATGCTGGGTAAACAGCGAAAAAGCTGTCGGGTTATAAAAGTTTTAGTAATTAAAAGAGAACGCTATGAATGAGCAAAACATTTACATTTTAGGTGGTCATCAGACTGATTTCAGTCGCAATTGGGCTCGAGAAGACAAAGGTATTTACGACTTATTTGAAAGTTGTTTGCAACAAGGTTTAATCGACTCTAAGCTTGACGCAGAAGATGTGGATGTTGCTCATGTAGGCAACTTTGTTTCAGATCTATTCACCGGACAAGCGCAACTAAACGGTTTTTTTGCCCACGCAGCACCGGAGTTTGGTGACATTCCAACGTCAAGACACGAAGCTGCATGTGCTTCTGGCTCAATGGCCTTATTAAGTGCCATGCGCGATTTAGAATCTGGCCATTACCAAGTAGCTTGTGTGATGGGCATAGAACTAATGCGCAATGTCAACTCTGCGCTGGGGGCTGAGTATTTAGGATCGGCCGCTTGGGTGGGGAAAGAAACCGAAGGTTGTCGTTACGTTTGGCCTAAAATGTTTGCTGACTTGCTGGAGCATTATCAGCAAAAGTATGGCCTCGATACCCGTCATTTATCAAAAATAGCGGAACTTAACTTTGCAAATGCCAAACGCAACCCCAATTCTCAAACCCGAAATTGGCAATTTTATGCACAAAGCTTTACCGATGATAATGAATTTAATCCCATTGTCGAAGGCCGATTGCGAAAACAAGATTGCGGACAGATAACCGATGGCGCAGCAGTTGTATTTCTAGCAAATCAAAAATACGCGGCAGAATATGCGGCAAAAAACAACATTTCATTATCCTCAATCCCTAGGATAAAAGGCTGGGGACATCGCAGTGCGCCTTTATTGATGAATCGTAAGTTAGAGTTGAGCGAACATAATGGCTTGATATTTCCCCATGTTAAACGCACCTTTGACGATGCATTATTGCGCGCAGGTTTGGAAAGTGTGCATAGTTTAGATTTATTAGAAGTGCACGATTGTTTCTCAATGACCGAGTACATGCTGATTGACCATCTCGGCTTAACCGCCCCTGGCGAATCTTGGAAAGCCATTGAAAACAACATCATCAACTTTGACGGTGACTTGCCTATCAACCCCAGCGGAGGACTCATTGGTCTTGGCCACCCAGTTGGCGCTACTGGCGTCAGAATGATGTTAGATGCGTATAAGCAAACAACCAATCAATGTGCTGATTATCAAATTGAAAACGCCAATAACGTCGGAATTTTTAACCTTGGAGGCAGTGCAACAACTTGTGCCTCTTTTATTGTTGGCACCGATAATCACTAATTCACAAGAGACTAAAGTATGTAATTAGCATAGATTGGCAAGAATTTAGTGCTCAACTTAACCAATGAGCATATTTATTACTTTCATTAAAAAACCAATTAGCGCTTAAGCTTTTTGTGCATAATTTTAAGGTTACGCTTTCGAAATTGTGGGTTATAGTATAGAGAATCACAAACGATAATCGCTGTCGTTAACTTTCATAATCACACCCTTATAAATATCGAAAATAGTAAAATTGGAAACTGTCAGAAGTGGTAAAAAATAATGAATCGACTAATTTGAAGAGTACTTCGGCAGATGTAAAACTCATTCAAACTTGTTCAATTTGGCGTGCACTTGAGATTATAGGTGATAGCCCTGTTTTGCTAATAATGGAAAGTTATTGGCTTGGAGCCCGTCGCTTCGATGAATTTTGTCAACAAACAAAACTCTTAAAACCGGTAGTAAGCAATAGGCTTAAACGACTAATCGATAAAGGTTGTATGGTTAAAGTTGCTTACAGTGAAAGACCAAAACGATATGAATACAAGGCCACTGAAAAATTTGTCGATCTCTACCCTGTTGCATTAGCAATGCTCCATTGGGAACGTCAATGGGGGCAAAAATCCGGTAAACTCGAGATTGTTCTAACCCATAAATCCTGTGGTAACACCACCGAACCTTTTCCTGCCTGTGCGTCATGCGGTACTGAAATTAGTCCGCTAGATGTGAGCTGGGAAACCGGTCCTGGTGCCGGAGAAATGGAAGCTAAGTACAGCGCTAGACGGCGACAATCATCAAAAGCAGGCAGTAGCACAACTTTACTCGATGACAGTATTCAAATCATCGGCGACCGTTGGGGAATGTTAATATTTCGCTCATTATTCAGTGGCATCAATCAGTTCCAAGAAATTCTTAAAGCCACTTATATCGCCACTAATATATTATCCAATCGTCTTTCCGAGCTATGTGAAGACGGATTCCTCACCACCACAGAAGTGCCGGGCGATTCGCGTCGGATTCAATATAAACTGACCAAAAAAGGAATCGGTATATACCCTATCATACTGACCTTGTTGCAGTGGGGGGACAAATGGCTTCCGTCTCCAGAAGGTCCACCGCTTCTACTCACCCATAAAATATGTGGGAACCCACTGAGGCTTGAAATGGCTTGCTCGTCTTGTCATCAAGAAGTCCTTCCTACTGACACTACTTACACGCTGCAAATAAGCAACAGTCGTGGAAAGCTCAATAAGCAGGATGATTAACCACCTTAAATAACGCCGTTTGCTTTAAATCCTTTAATATCTTCCGCGCTAAAACCAATCTCATTAAGTATATCAGTTGTGTGTTCTCCCAAGGTTGGTGCTCGCTTGAAGTCTTCTACCTTGGTTTTCGAATAACGGATTGGATGATCAGCAATAGGTGCTGTTTTTGCTACTCCAGGATATTCGCAATACTGGAACATATTTGCTGCCACGATATGCTCATTACTAACGACTTCACCAGGACGCAACATTTCTCCACATGGAATACCCGCTTGGGCTAACTCGGTTAGTACTTCGCTGTTTGTTCGTTGCTCACACCACTTCGACATGCGCTGACAAATGATATCTGCGTGATCGCCACGAGATTGATCGGAGCTGAATCTTGGATCATCTAACCATTCTTGCTCTGCCATTAAATTAGCCCAACGTTTGAATATGCCAGCGCCGACCACTTGCACAGTCACATAACCGTCGAGGGTACGAAACGAATCAGTAGGAGCATTGTACTGGCCTCGAGTGGCACTACCTGTTCGTTCTAGGCCAGTAACAGCGGCTTCCATTAACGCTGCATTATTGAAAGTTAACGCGGTGCCTAACAATGTGCCTTCTACAATTTGCCCTTCCCCTGTTTTTGAGCGATGGATAAGCGCCGCCAAAGTACCAAATGCACTCAATGATGCGGTTCCAAAATCGCTATAAGGTGCAAAAGACTTTGCTGGTTCATCTGAACTACCACTTAAATACATACTGCCAGACATAGCCTGAGCAACAGTATCAAAACCACCTCGCGTGGCATAAGGGCCAGTAGAACCAAATGCAGAACCAGTAGTAAGAATAATATCCGGCTTGATACTCACCAGGGTTTCATAATCTAGGCCTAATTTTTTAAGCGCAGGATAAGGCAAGTTCGCGACGACAACATCAGCGGTTTTTACCAAACGACGCACCACTTCACGCCCTTCTTGTGAAGCTGGATTTAAGGTTATACCGCGTTTGTTACGGCCAATCTGCATGTAATATGCGCCTTCTCCTGCGTCATTAATCGGCACAGTGAAACGATCTTCGCCGCCTGCAGGTTTTTCGATGCGAATCACATCTGCACCTAAATCGGCAAGCAGTGTGGCGCAAAAAGGACCCGCAATGTAACGACCAAAATCTAAAACACGCACTCCATCCAATATGTTGTTCATACTACTAGCACCTTGTTTTACTTACTCAAGAAAGATTCACTGTCGTTAACGGCTTAACTTCAAACTGATCTTTTTATTGTTCTCGTGTTAAACCGTTCTATCGCAGCAACATATTCTCGCTCTAGATCAAAAACGATATCGGCAACGGCTTCAATTGCACGACTGCGGCCAACGCCTTGTCCAGCCGCCCATATATCTTTCCAGCGTTTATTGTCTCCGCCGCCAGAATAATCTCTGTTCGCACTATCGGCTAGCGAGTCGAGGTCGACTCCAGCTTTTTGCAAACTCGGTTTCAACCATGATGCTTTTGTGCCTGTAATTGCGGCTGATACAATCAGATCATCAGCGTTCGCTGCCACTACCATATCTTTATATTCCGCTTGCGCCATACTTTCTTTAGCCGGCAAAAAACGCGTTCCCATGTAGACAAAATCAGCCCCGGCGGCTATCGCACCTGCCACACCTGCACCGTCTGAAATACCACCGCCCACCGCGATATAACCGTCAAAAAACTCGCGCACCGCGGATATAAAAGCAAAAGGAGAAAGTTGACCGGTATGTCCACCCGCACCGGCACTAATACAAGCTAAGCCATCAACCCCAGCTTCTGCTGCTTTTTTAGCAAGTTTTAAGTCCACAACGTCGGCGAATACCATTCCGCCGTAGGATTTTACGGTTTCCATAACCGGCTTTGGTGAACCAAGTGCGGTGATCACAACAGCGGGTTTATACTTGGCCACAAGTTCTAATTCTTGCTCTAAGCGCGTGTAGGTTGAATGCGTGATCAGATTCATAATCCAAGGCGCATCATTTGTGGTTAATGCACTGGAAATTTTGTTCATCCATTCATCTAACTCTTCAATCGTGCGGGTGTTGGTCGAGGGAAACGAACCAGAGATACCTGCTTTACAAGCAGCGATCACTAATTCCGGACCAGAAACTAAAAACATCGGTGCACAAAACACCGGCAGTCTTAGGTTTAACGCTTTAGGCTCATTCATCTGTACCACTCTCATTGGCTGTATTATCTAAATTATTCGTCGCCAAGCACGGGCATGGAACAGGCTTGGTAAATAAGGTTGAAGATAGATAGCGAATTAGATTCGTCCTAAATCAGGCTTTTTCCAATACCGCCACTGTGGTTACTCCCTCTTCCACGCCAAGGAATCCACCGCCATTTTCAGCGACCGCTATGCGGGCACCTTGCACCTGTCTAGCGCCAGCTTCACCACGCAATTGTGCAGTTAACTCGTACATTTGTGCGATTCCGGTTGCACCAACAGGATGCCCCTTAGCAAGTAAGCCTCCTGAAGGGTTAACCGGTGCTCTGCCACCAATTTTGAAGTCTCCTTTTTTGAGGCCTGCTCCCACCTCCCCTGGTTGACACAAACCTAAATTTTCAATTTGCACTAACGTAGAAAAAGCCGTTGCATCATGTACTTCAATGACGTCTATATCTTTAGCTTCAATGCCAGCTTCGGCATAGGCAGCTTGTGCTGCGCGACGACTAATGTGACGGGTGTAATCGAACTTGTCGCGGCTAATAGTGCTTAACAAGGCGACAGAACAAAGACGCACCGCTCGTGAGCGACCAATTTTTTTAAGCGCGTTGTCGCTGCAAAGAATTAAAGCTGAAGAGCCATCACTTACAGGTGCGCACATAGCGCGGGTAAATGGATAGACGATGCTTTTATCCGCCAATACCTGCTCAACCGTAAAAGGTGTGCGGTACTGGGCATTAGGGTTATGTTGCCCATGACAATGAGTATTGGCAGCAATACGGGCGAAATCTTCTTGAGTGGTGCCAAAGCTATCCATATGCACGCGAGCTTGAGCGGCATACAAATCCATAAACAAACTGCGATCAGGACCGGGTTTTTCGCCACCAATAGAAACAATATAATCAAGAACACTTTGCTGATCGTGAATATCAGTGCCACCAGCAAATGCAGCGGCAACTTTCTCTGGTCTATCTTTGTAAACCATTTTCTCAGAGCCAACCACCAAAGCAATATCCACCATGCCGGCTCTTATTGCAGTCATCGCCTGATGGACCGCAGTAGAGCCTGATGCGCAGGCATTTTCTACATTGATAATTGGAATACCTTCAATCCCAGCAGCTCGCAACGCAATTTGCCCACGTATGGTATTTTGACCTTCGAGCATTTGTTGACGAGTATTCGAAAACCACGCCCCTTGCACGGCGCGTTTCTCTACCCCTGCATCTTGCAATGCTGCTTCAACTGATTGAGTCGTTAATGACTTGACTGTATCTTCTAATCGTTTGCCAAAGGGCGTCATTGCTGCGCCGACAATATACACATTCAGACTCATGCTACGCCCTTGCTAATAGGTCTACGTCGTTGAGCTATGCGAAAACGAGAAGCCACAAAGGACAGATCGGCTAAACAGGCATTACCTGCGGGGTTCAATCCTGTAACGTGATAATCACTGTATGCCGCAGCAAAATTAATCCACATGGCCCCAGTCAGATTAATTGTAAGGTTTGCCCCTGCTTGAGCGTATTCATCAACCCAGCGATCGATGTAATCTTCATTGGTTGAATACATATAACACGAAATTGTCCCCCGAGTTTTCGCCAATTCTGTGGCTTCAGCAGCCGCCGCATCGGCACTTTGTGTCGCTACAATAAATAGCACCGGACCAAAACGTTCTTCTGAATACATTTGTTTATGTTCAGATTTGGCCGAGATCACAAGTGGTGTGCGTGTTCGTGCATTGGGGAAATCTGGATGTGGGTAAGCTGTGGCTTGTCGTAAAATGGCTAATCCTTTTTGATTAGCCATAGCAGTGGCAGCTTCCACAACATCAAGGCTAACTTGCCCCTGAATCGCCCCCATAATACCCGCCGCGACTTTGGGATCCTCAGCAATGGCGTCAATTTCATTCACGATTGTTTGCGCTACTTGCTCAAAACTAACCTGTCCATTGGCGGTTTTTATCCCATCCTTTGGAACATATACAACTTGCGGGCTGGTACACATCTGCGCCGAAAATAAACTCGTCGCCCGAGCAATGGCGCGCATCGATTCGGCTAGGTTGTCTACCGACTCAACAACAACGCTATTTACCCCTGCAGTTTCGGTATATAGCAACTTACGAGTAACAGTATTTTCCAAATAACTGCCAAAACGAGGGCTACCAGTAAAGTCGATAATCTGCACATCAGGATGATCAATGTATTGCTTAGCAATTGGCTCAGCAATAGTATCGGCAGCCAAGGTCACCAAATTGGGATCGAATCCAAACTCTGCCAAAGTCGCACGACAGGTTTCAACTACAATAGCCATGGGCAGAATAGCGATAGGATGAGGTTTCACCACAACCGGGTTACCTGTGGCTAAGCTTGCAAACATTGCCGGATATGCGTTCCACGTAGGAAATGACGCACAGCAAATTACCAAGCCAACGCCTCTAGGTACAAGTGTGTAAGTTTTCTCAAGGTTTACTTGTTCCCGACCAAATGTGCGCTGGTATTGCGCTTTTGGAACCACATTGTCCATGGCAATAGATGCATAAGCTAATGCTTCAATGCCACGATCTAAGGCATTGGGACCAGAGCCACTAAACGCTTGGGTATAGCTTTGCCCAGCAACATGCATAACTGAGTGGGCCATTTCAAAATTTCTATCGTACAGGCGCTCAGCCATTTCTAGGCAAAGTGCAATCCTTAAATCAGGCGTAGCTTTTGCCCAACCCGGCATGCTTTTTTTCGCAGCAGCTATGTTAATCTCAGGATCACAAAGAGGATACGTTATGCCAAGTGCTGCTTGGGTAAAAGGCGAAACTTCAGCCCCCGCCCAAGCTTTAATGCCCGGTAAATCAAGTTTAAAAGGTTGATTCAAATGCGCTTCAAATGCAGCTTTACCCAAAACTGGCTTTTCAGGGCCGTGTATTTTAGTAGATGGTGAGTCTTTAAAAGGACTCCAGTTTTTCCTACTTTTAACGGCATCTATGGCCTGCTCGAGGGTTATTTTATGCTTAGCGACAATATCGATTGTTTTTTGCTGCTCACTCATTCTATTCCCCTAATCTCTCAACTATCATGGCACTGCCTATACCCGAGGCTCCCGCTGCGACCACAAGACCATAACGTCCGTTGGCAACGTCTAAGGTATCCAATAAGGTTGATAACAATATTGCACCTGATGCGCCTAAAGGATGGCCTTTGGCTAAATGTCCCCCCGCAACGTTAACTTTTTCGGGCGAAACATCAAAATCACGGATAAATTTGACAATACTTACCGCAAACGCTTCCATGTATTCAATCCTGTCCATGTCTGCCAATGACAAACCAGAGCGCTCAAATACCTTTTCCATCGCTGCAATACCGGCAGTTAAAGACTCAGCAGGATCACCACCGACTTCAGCACAGGCCACTATTCGTGCCCGAGGTTTGGCATCAATGGCATCTTTTGCGCCAATTAACGCCAAACCAGCGCCATCTGAAATGGGTGGTGCATGGGCGATAGTGTGGCGATGGTCAATTTCTCGACCAAGGATGTCTTTGTAGTATTTAGCCGCGCCGCCAAACGCAGGCTTGAGCGATGCTAACGACTCTATGCTACCAACATGCAGACACTCTTCACGGTCTAAACCGTTTACAGCAATTCGTGATGCAACTAGGCCCGTCCCTTCACCAGCCTGAGTTAATTGCTGAGAAGATAACGCAGCTTGGTCAAGTTCTTGTCTACTAATACCCTGGTCTTCAGCCAAGCGATCAGCGGCTAGAGCAACCAATAAATAACGACTACGAACGGGTAATGTTCTGTCCGTGTAAAAATCTGCGTTATCTGCCATAAATGGCACACTAGACATCATCTCAACGCCTCCGGCGAGGGCAATTTCTCCTTGTCCAGCCTCAATCATTGCGGCTGCTTGGGAGATAGCAGTAAGTCCAGATACACAAAAATTGTTGAGTGAAAAAGCCGTTGTAGAATCCGGTAATTTCGCTCTAAATTTTGAAACCAAGGCAATATTGCCACCTTGAGAACCAACTTGACCTACAGCGCCTAATATCAAAGCATCTGGTTTCATTTCATAATTGCTACGTTGTTGTAACGCTCCAATGAGCTTAGACACCAACTCGTCAGGCTTCATTGCAGCGAGCGCACCGCCCTCTTTCCCCTTGCCCCGCGGAGTTCGTACCGCATCAAAAATATAAGCCATTTTATTATCTCCTGCTTCTCCGACATAATCGGATACTTAGCTAAACGCGGTGTAACTCGCCTTACTTTTATTATAAGACCATCATCACACACGTAAGTATGATTACGCAAGCTTATATGTTAATAAATTGTATTCCTGATATTCTTAATCTAACAATAACGACAAATAAAATTGATAATTCGGGGCGTTTAAAATACAAAATCGATCTTAATAGATCTTAAATTGCGATTATTGCAGATACCAAACAAGCCCATAAATTGGAGGTTTAAAAAGGTTTTATTTGGCATTATTCAGAAATTATTGGTGCAGTTCTATTGATAACGATTACTGCATCTTTTGATGATGATAATGGTATTTTACGTAACTGGAGAGCAAATCAACCGGAGTAGAAAAAACATTACTGAGTTTTAAGTTGCAAGTTAATGACAAGTAAACAGTCACTTAAATAGCTATCCATTCTACTCAATAATCAGTTTCTCGCTGATGATGATAAGTTACAAAAAATGACGGTGGGGTTGCCTTAAATTAAAGCTCGAATTTGAGTTTAAAGCCATACTAGCGACTATTATTCTTTGGGGTGATATTTACCCATGGAAAGTGTGTTAATCATAATTGAACCAGTAAAAAGTTGCCCAACAAGTAGCTAGGTTGATTGCATAGCCACTATATAGCGTATAACCTCAACTAACTTGAATAGTTAAGCATGGCATTGTTAATTTTATGAAATTACGCATCGAACATTTAACCCGTCATACTTACACTGGGCCTGTTAGTTTTTCAGGACATAGTTTATATCTGCGTCCAATCGAAGGTCACTTAAGACGTGTCCATCGTTTTGATGTTGAGACCATTCCCCCTTCACAACAAAGTTTTGTGCGCGATGTTGAAGGTAACTCATTACTCAAATGTAACTTCGGACTGACAGAGTCAGAAATTTTGGAATTTTTGACGGTAATCGATGTTGAGATTGATGATGACAACCCCTACGACTTTTTACTTGAATCTTACGCCCTTGAATATCCATTTGAATATCGTGGTGCTGACGTAAAAGCGCTCACTCCCTATATTCTAGATCCGCAACAACAGAACCAATCGCAAGTTCTCGATTGGTATCAGCAAGCGGTTCCCTCGCCTTCGAAACATCCGGATATTATTCAATTTTTAATGGATATAAACCAAGCGATTCGTCGAGACATTCGTTATATACGCAGAGATGAAGAAGGCATACAGCTGCCAAATGACACTCTTTCGTTAGGCTCAGGCTCCTGTCGAGATATGGCCGTTTTGTTTATCTCTGTGGTTCGTCAACTTGGTCTAGCCGCTCGATTTGTTAGTGGTTATTTGTATGATCCTCCGGCCGAAAATGGTGCTGAGTATACTTTCAATCGGGCGGTTGGTTCTATGCACGCTTGGGCTGAGGTTTATTTACCGGGGGCTGGCTGGAAGGGATTTGATCCCACTAACGGTATATTGGCTAACAGTTTTTTTATTCCCACCGCGGTGAGCCATAGTCCCGAAGTGATTGATCCTATTCAAGGGCACTACTTTTCTAAAGATGCCACAGATTCGGATATAGAGATTCAATTGCATATACAACAGTTAGATGTTGCCACAGATAAATGAAGTGAATACGCTAGCGGCGTGATTTAAACTAACGCTCACAGCTGAATATTGCGTTTCGCTAAATTTGCACCGCCAGTACAAACCAGGTTAAAGCACCCAAACGGTTAACTTTAGCGAAAGGTAAAACCATTAAAAAATCGGCTAATAGCGCACTATGCGCTATTAACCGCGAATATTAGCCGCAACTATTAGCCAATATAGAATTTCAGCAATTACTCTATTGAAAACTCATCAAATAACTGCACTTCAGAATTAAGATTAGTCGGATCAAACACATAACTTTGTACTGTGCCCGTTCCAGTATCTAAGATAGAAAATACTGACAAGGTATTACTGGTTACAAAAGGTAAGTTTGGATAAGCGTCATTTTCTAAACTCATCGGGCTAAACACCGTTGGAAAACTCATTGCGCGGCCTTGTGGATCGCCATTTGGTGGATAATCTTCAATTGCCCAGCGTGGATTTTCCGAATTCACATCGGCCCAAAAGTCGGCATAACTAGAGCGCACATCATTGGTATACACACCGCTGCTATCAACATAATAAGCACCGTAAGAATTGCCCACATTTGAGCTTTCTAAATAATGGAGGTCTTCCACTTGCGCTCTATTCCACAAATGCGAGTGCCCTATGTGCACCAAATCCACCCCATTTTCCAACAGTAGTGGTTCAATATCGTTGAGCCATACGTCTTGAGCTAACGGATATTGATAACGCACTTCAGTGATATTACTGAGCATTGGTTCAACGTCATTGGTCCAAGTCTCGGTGCTCAACGGAAAGGTGAACTCAGTGATAGTTTCAAGTCCTTGCGCATCCGTTTCAACAAGTTGCATAACAGGTTGTGACAACACCGGCACGGTATTATCACCTAAGCCAAATACCCCTTGGTGAGCCATTACCACTTTATATTTGGCATTTTTGAAAGCATCAGTTTGCATAACCGATTCTAACCATGCGTACTGCTCGGAATCTTTGTCAAAACGTTCAAACAAAAACTCACCAAATCCCCATTGTGAAGGATCTTCTAAGGTGCTTAAGCTTTCCACAAATTTAGACTTGCTAGCACCAGAGACACTCCACGAACGCCAGATTCTCGACACGTTCATTGAAATAATAAACACATCACCAAATACAGTTGCATAATATTCTTCACCACCTTGGCCATCATCAGGGAAAGAGAAAATATCTAAGAAGCTGTTTTGATTATGTGATTGATCAGCAATCCATTGGGCTTTAATCTGAGCATCATCAGTCGGGTTTACGTCGGCTTTTACTTGCTCATAAGCGGCTTCCGCATACCAAGCTGGTTGCGGATCATTAAAGCCACCATTAAGGGAGTAATCATCTTCAGTAGGACGATAACGCCCCATCACTTCATGATTACCAATGGTCCCAAATAGAGGTGAATGTTGCAGTATTTCTCCACCATTGTATGGGAATCCCGGTAGATACTTTTGATAATGTCCTTGTAGTGCAGGGAAAAAACCTGGCGCATTATCTTTTGCCTGATCAAACCATTCAGATGCACGATCCGGTACATTAACAAAGTCACCAGCAAACAATACTGCATCAGGGACACCGACGGTTTCGACTACTTTTTGATAGTTAGCGACAACATTCTTTTTCGACTGTAAATCTGATGTAAGTAATATCTTCAAAGGAGCATCTTTAGCAGGAGCTGGCGCTAAAGTGAAAGTATCGCTGGCAAATACAAACCCATCTTCATCTTTACTGGAAACTGAATATTCTACACGCTCACCTTGCGTTAAGCCCTCTGCCACCGCCTCGTGACGAAACACAGAGCGATAACTCACTGCATCATAGGTTTTACCAAATTGTTGAGATGACGCATCTTCCATCATACGAGTTAATGAGGTTGTAACAACATTAGTGGTGGTTGTTTCACCGTATTGCAAAGTATGCTCAGTACCTTCGAAATTGGTAAACCACACCACACTGACGGAACTCTCAGTAGGTAATTGTAAGAATGGGTCGGTTAACATTGCATGCTCTGCGTTAACCATCACAGGTATTTCAACTGGCACTTCTACAGGCACTTCAATTTCTACAATTTTATCGTCGTCACAGGCAGCAAGTGTGGCAACAAGACACAGCAAACCTAACGAACGAGCGTTCGCAAACTTAGTTTTCATTATAATTTTCCCATCAAATATGAGTTGATTTTTCAATTCCACACAAAGTAAAACGCGCCTAATCGGTACTTTTTTAACTTTGAGAAAGCCAAGACAAACCACTAAAAATCAGCACAAAAAACCCGAGAAATATTGCATTTCACGTGAATATTTTTTGAGGAATAAATAGTGCAGAAAAAAACTAGCAGATAAAAAAGACAGTTCTATTACATAAAAAAAATGTGATAAAAGCTTCATAAAACAACAGGATTAATGACAGATTTATGAAAGATAAAAGATTTATATTTTTTCAATGAGTCTACTTTCACTCATTTTTCGCACATCGTTGTTGCTCCAAGTACTTTATAAATCAGCTAAAAAATCATTTGTATTCAACAGCAAACCACGGGCAATTTGATACACTGCCTTAAACAATAAAATGACAATTTACTAATGGAAAAATTATGCAGGTGATTTTCTCTCACGGAAAAGAAAGTGGTCCTTGGGGCTCTAAAATAACTACCTTGGCAAAGATTGCGCAACACCATGGTCATCAGGTAGATAGCCTCGATTATTCAGCCATTGCCAATCCAGATGCACGGGTAGAAAAGTTAATTGGACGTTTAGCCGAGGTTACTGAGCCCGTATTACTGGTGGGTTCATCAATGGGCGGCTATGTTTCATTGGTAGCCTGCGAGCGTCATCCATGCGCAGGTGTATTCTTATTAGCACCGGCCCTATTCATGCCAGGTTATGACAAACAAAGTTACTCATCAGGCAAGCAACCGATTTGCATCGTGCATGGTAAAGAAGATGAGGTAATACCCTATCAACACTCAGAAAAATACGCTGCCCAATCTGGTTGTGAATTACATTTGATTACTGGAGACCACCGACTTAACTCGTCAATGGATCAAGTTACAAGGTTATTCACTGACTTTTTGAA
This sequence comes from Aliiglaciecola sp. 2_MG-2023, assembly GCF_030548145.1. NCBI lineage: Bacteria > Pseudomonadati > Pseudomonadota > Gammaproteobacteria > Alteromonadales > Alteromonadaceae > Aliiglaciecola > Aliiglaciecola sp. 2_MG-2023. The sequence continues at coordinate 37,117 of NZ_JAUORY010000011.1, read as the reverse complement.
GCGCTTTTGATAAATACCAACAAAGCGTCATCTAAATTAAGCAGAGGTTTATGTACGACTTAAGTAAAGCAGCGGTGTGCAGTTGAATAAACTGAACTCAACCGGGCTTTGGCTAATGTTGATAAATACAATTTCTTCCAGAACGTTTGGCCTCATACAAAGCACTATCTGCACGTTTGAAGAGGCTTTCAAAATCATCATCAGCTTGCATTTCGGTTATCCCGATGCTGATAGAAAGAGGTTCACCATCATTCAATTGCATACCATTGATATGCGCCAATAAACGATTTCCAACCATCATTGCCGTTTGCTGATTGGTATCAGGCAGCAGAACAATAAATTCATCGCCACCAAAGCGCCCCAATAAGTCATTTGGACGTAATAATTGTTTAACGCTTTCACTGAGTATTTTTAAAGCCTTGTCTCCCGCATTATGGCCGTGGGAGTCGTTTATCTTTTTAAAGTGATCAATATCATAAACCAACAAACATAAATCTTTGTTTTCCCATTGAGCATGACGTAATTCAGAAATAGCGCGCTGTATTAGGTATTCTCTGGATGCCGTTTGGGTCAAATTATCGGTAAAAACTTTGCTTTTAAGTTGGTGATTGTGTGCAGTTAATGCAGGCACAGCAATGGCAAACATCGCATTAGTCGCTACCACGTTAATCGCATATTGATAGACCATAACAAACTCCATCAGCTCTAACGCATCGACTAAAAATACCACCAGCAAACTACTCACGGCCAAACTCAAAATATTGAAAAAGGCATTTTCAGTGCAGGCAATCCACATATGCGGTATGACCAAGAAGAAGATTGCAAACGAGCTATCCATAGATTGAGTGAATTTGGCCAGCAACATAGCTATTACAATTAATGCTATTGAAACCAACAACTTGTACTTATACTGCGGGGTTGAGGTGCTTAACTGGCCTTCAATATGCTCAAGTAACATAAAGAATTTTTTCGGATAAATAACATGCATGATGCTAAAAAATAATGGGCTGAGCACAACAATACCAGCCATATCCCCTATCCAAAACGGTAACCAAGTAGACATAATCTCTTGCAATTGCATCATATCGGAGAAGACCAGCGAATTTAAAACTAAAAAAGTCGCGATTAATGATGCAACCGCAGCAATTAGCAAAAAGCTGATAATAGATAGTGGTAAGGTAAGTTGCTTTGTTTGCGTTAACCAACGCAATAATTGACTAGCGGCATAATATGGAAGGATATGGGCAACGCCAAACAGCACGCCCCCTTCTATGGCTTCGACGCTTTGCAGTTCAATTTGGTAGTCTTTGTTAGTAAACAAAGTGACCAAAATCGCCGCCAACATGACGATTGGGATAGCACGAGCGCCCACCACAAAAAACACAGCAAAGGTCAACCCCGCTGGCGGAAACCAAACACTGGCATGGTGAGAAAATTCAACCAAAGCGCCACTGAACCAAACCAAAACCCAACTAATCAGCAGTAAAGCGGCTCTCGCGCCAGCTGAGTTTTGTAAAAAATGTAGGCCTTTTTGTTTAATACTCAGTTCATCAACTTGCGATGATAAATTACCGGTTTGCATCTACTGCTATCTTCCTTAAAGTCACTCTTAATCCTTGTACTTTGATAAGTCCATATTGAATGCATGAAAAAGATATCAGCATCTTGATAACCTGTATCATAGCAAACCCGTTAGTGGTTAATATACTCTGAAAGCATATTAGATTTGCTAAACATGCTTTTTTACCAGTCATCCTCGCCATTTACCGTTAGTCATATAATCCACAAATGAGCAATCCAGATAGTTAAGCTTTGTGTCACTAACTAACTAGAGGAAATAAAAAATGTTCAAAACAAAACCGTTAATCTCTTTCATCATTATTTTTTGGGGCTTGCTACCCGCGTTTAGCGCTTTGGCAAATGTGATTGGCAGTTGGCAAGGTGAGTTAAAGGTGAATGAAAACACCAGTTTGCCGATGATCGTGCATTTTTCTCAAGAAAGTGACCAAATCACCGCAACCTTAGATAGCCCAGCACAAGGTGCAACTGGCATCCCCATCAACGAAGTGGTAGTAGCGCTGCCAGAAGTCAGCTTTAAAGTAAATGCGATTGGCATGCGCTTTACAGGAAGCTTCAGCAATCCAGACACCATAACCGGCACCTTTACTCAAGGTAGTGCAAAACTGCCACTGGTGCTCAACCGCAGCATTGAAATAGTAAAAGCGCCAGAGCGTCCACAAACCCCAGAGGCTCCCTTTGATTATGTGATTGAGGACGTTGTATTTAAGAATAGCAAAGCAAATATCAACTTGGCCGGTACCTTGACTAAACCTAAAGGTGAAGGCGATTTTGCCGCAGTCATTTTAATTTCAGGATCAGGTCCACAAGACCGTGATGAAACGCTGTTTGGACACAAGCCCTTTGCAGTAATTGCAGACTATTTAACCACTCAAGGCTTGGCAGTTTTACGCTTTGATGACCGAGGAACCGCCCAGTCTGGTGGTGATTTTGCCACCGCCACCAGCGAAGATTTCGTCGAAGATGTGCAAGCCGCATTTGAATTTTTAGCTGCGCGCTCTGATATAAAACAACATAAAATCGGCCTTATTGGTCACAGTGAAGGTGGAATGATTGCGCCCATGCTTGCCAGTAAAAACCAAGACATTGCCTTTGTGGTGATGATGGCTGGCTTAGGGGTTGATGGCGTGAGTTTAGTCACCCAACAATCGTTTGATATCCAAAAGTTAATGGGCGTGGAAGAAGCTGCCCTAAAAGCACAACGTCAACAAGATACACAGCTTTATAAACGCATTGTTAACGGCATGAGCAGCGAGGAGATTCATGACTATTTCATTCAAAAAGGTGCAACTGAAGCCGCTGCAACGGGCAAAGCTCAGCAACTTGGTTCACCGTGGATGCGCTTTTTTCTAGGCTACCAACCTAAACAATATTTAGATAAGGTTAGCTGCCCTATTCTAGCCATCAACGGCGCTAAAGATTTGCAAGTAGCAGCTCAGACCAATTTAGCAGCGCTAAACACCCTATTAACAGCGAACAATCATGCAGATTTCACGATTAAATCGCTGCCCAATCTAAATCACTTATTTCAAAATGCAGACACAGGATTACCTAACGAGTATGCTAGTATCGAACAAACTATGGATACCCATGTGCTTGTTTTAATGGCTGAATGGATTAACGCTAGAATTTAATATGATGTCACGTTCGTTTATATTACTTCAATTAATAGGTTGGTTGCTGTTTGGCGCAATCAACTTTTTTAGCCGAGCCTTGTTGCAAGGCGGTTCTTGGGCAGAGTTCATCTCCACTAGCGTATTAGTGCTTGTTGGTTTGTTCGTTTCATCGGTCTTACGACGTTTTTATCACTTGTCTAAAGTACTATCGTTGCCACCACCGATGTTAACCTTAACTGCGTTTGGCGCTAGTATCATCGCGGGCATATGCATTACCTTACTCGTGTTTATCATTTTTGAACCCTTTGCTGAGGCATTGTATAACACCCCTACGCTGTTCACCTTGATGCAATTTGTCTCAAATATCATTAACTTGAGTTTAGTGATGTTGATTTGGTCAGCACTTTACTTTGCCATTAAGCGCTATCATAGATTTGAACAAATCAAGGCAGAGAAACAACAACTCGATGATACCCTCAAACAAGTCAGTTTAGAGGCGTTAATTAACCAACTAAACCCCCACTTCATGTTCAACACCATTAACAATATTCGCGCCCTGATTTTGGAAGATGCCAACAGAGCCAGAGACATGCTAAGTCACTTAGCTGATATGTATCGCTACACACTCAATTCCAATAACAATCACTTGGTTACCTTGGCCGACGAATTAACCATGATTGAAGACTATTTAGCCTTAATGGACATTCAACTTGAAGGCCGTTTGCAAACCGAGTTCGATATTCAAAGGGATACCCGAGAGGTATTTATTCCTCGCATGATGCTGCAATTGTTAGTTGAAAATGCGATTAAGTACGGCATTGCTAACAAAAAACAAGGTGGCCAATTATGTCTAGTGGCAAAACGCCAAGAACACAGTTTATTTTTGCAAGTACGCAACAGCGGTAAGATCCAAAAAAGTGCGCAAGACAGCACGGGTATGGGTTTAAACAATATCCAACAGCGTTTGGCTCTGCTTTATGCCGACAACGCGACTATTACCATGACCGAACAAGATGAACAGGTTGTGGTCAATATACTACTTCCATGGAGTACCAGCGATGATACGCGCAGTAATAGTTGATGATTCGCGACTAGCACGATTAGAGCTAATTAACTTGTTAGAACAGGTTAATGATGTAGAGGTGGTGGGCGAAGCCCAAGATGTTGACGAGGCTCTTGATCTAATTGATGAGACCAATCCAGATTTGATATTGCTGGATATTAATATGCCAGAAAAAGACGGCTTTGATCTGCTCACTGAACTAGACTCTGTTCCCCAAGTAATCTTCACCACGGCTTATGATCAATATGCCATTAAGTCATTTGACTTTAACGCCTTAGACTATATTTTGAAGCCGGTCACTGCACAACGTCTCAACCAAGCGTTGGAAAAAGTAAGGGATAAACTCCGCCCCCATAGCCCGTCCTCCGATAAAGCAGACTTGCTTACAGCTGATAGCCAGTTTTTTGTAAAAGATGGCGAACAATGCTGGTTAGTGAAAATAGCGGATGTGCATCTAATTGAATCTGTGGGCAACTATAGCCGTCTTTACTTTGACCGCAATAGACCGATGATTTACAAAGCCCTGAGTAAAATTCAAGCGCGCTTGCAACCTGGTTTATTCTTCAGAGCAAATCGGCAGCAGTTGGTAAATCTAAACGAAATTGATCAGGTTTCACCACTGCTGAATGAGAGTTTAGAATTAACCTTAAAAAACGGTACTAAGGTCACGGTATCGCGCCGCCAGAGTGTCGAGTTCAGAGGATTGTTTAGGTTATAAGATACCAGCCCCAGCCGCGGGAAATCTAAGAATGAAAACTGCGGCTCGATTAAGCTTAGGCTAAGCTGCGCGTATAAGATGTAGCCGTGCTTTTAAGATGAAGAACTACAGACTTTAAATACCTTACACGCGTAGGAATAACTAACCGGTTTTACCTGACTAAGCGCGGCCATCTTTTTGGCTATAAAGACTTTTTCAAATTCAGTGATACGTTGGTAGTAATCGTCTAAAAGTTGTTGTTTCGTTTGCTCGTCGACAAACGAAAATGCCAGAGAGTTTGCGCCTGTTTTAACTAATTCCGACCACGACATATTAAAGTTTGTCACTGCAGTATAATACTCATCGGTCATGTTTGAGTCCCACATGCCTCGGTCATCCGTGGATAATGCTACCGGCACTCCTAAGCGTAAATATTCAGGAAACGGATGCTGTGAATAATCATCTACATATTCCAATAAAAGATTACTGATGAGGTTAATTTCAATCAGGTATTGGTTGTAGCGCATCAACAATAAGGTATCGGCATCGTCGATTAAATTAAATCCATGACCGATGCGAGTGGCACCTAGTAACAGGGTATCGCGAATATGCTGATTAGGCTCATCAGTTTCACCAGCATGAATGGATAAGTTAACGCCGTGATACTGATGTCTGAGTTTCCGTAACGTGGGTAAAAAGCGCAACGGATGGCCTTTGTCGTTGTCTTCACGGCCAACCATATCAACGGCGACATAAAGCTCTGGATGTTCAGACACAAACTTATACATCCACTCTAGTCCGTCTAAGGCCTGCGAAGAAAACCGCAATAACGCGTATTGAAGTCGAACCGTGACACCAGTGTCGATGGCATCTTTTTGCGCAAAGCGCTTTAGGTATATTTGATACACTTCTTCATGCCCAAAACTGCTGCCATCTGGATGCACAAAACCACGCACTCCAGCATCGGTTTCTAAATAAGATAAACCTTCAGCGCCAAAGGCTTGCATGTTTTTGACAATTAAATTAGCTTGCATATAGGGGTTGAACATCAACGAATTAAGTCGCGCCCAATGGGTTTCAAAAAACTCATCACGTCCCTCAGTGGGTTTATCTAAACGAATGCTATTCATCCAAGCTTGTTTTTGTTCTGGGCTGAGATCTTGCAAACGTATATATTCAGACTGCTCACAGCTATCGAGTTTTTGGTATTCAAACTGCTGAATATTAACAAACAGCATTAAGTAAGGTGAGCCTTTGAATTGATCTGAACCATAAGCTTTGCAATTGTTAATTGTAACTTTTGTATAGTAGATATAACCATTTTCTTGTTGCTTTATGGCTTCATCAAACCACCACTGTGAACGATTCGAACCTGTGGAATGATTATGTAAATCGCCCCCTTTGGGCATCGCATATAAAAACCGATAAAGCTCATCAGCCGAGGCCGTTTTTTTAAAAGCTTCAAACTCTTTATCAAAGGTTGCAGCAAAGGTGTTGCACACAACACTCATATAAAAGATTGAGACTAAACACACCAATTTCATGTTAATGGCTCCAAAAAGGGGATGGTTTAATTAAAAGTTGATTGCTTGTCAGCAGGCTAAATTAACCTGCTAGTTGAACAAAACAAAATGAATCTGATTAGTTAACATCGTAAGGTAATGCACTCTCATAGGTACTCCAGTTTTTCACAATTTCCTGAATAACTGTATTACCTACTATATATGCTGCATTTTTAGCAGGATAACCACCATCGGGATACGGAGCCGTAACACTCCAACTGGTTAACTTGTCGGCAGGTGCCATGGTGTAATTACTCACGGTTCTTAACACCATGACTCTTTGTGGATCAACTTTACCAATCCGAGCCAGACGCATAAGTGACGTCAACGTCCCTGAGTCTTCCATATTACTGGTCATAAAGTTTGCATCATCACCGCCGTATAACTTCAACCAATCGTTGGCCCACTCGTTTAGGTGCTTACCATGCCAATATTTACTCGCACTTAATGTGTCACCTATGGTCACAAAAGGCGGTTTTTGGGCGTTTGGCATCGTTTTATATAATTCTCTAAACGCTTTTATACCTTCACTGTCAGCGAGTTGAATATCTTTTGTTTGACTAAAAGCCCAATCGGCTAATTGACTGTTTAGATCGAAGGAAACCGTATCTAGCGTCCAACCGGTAGAGATGTCTGCCGGTTCTTCAGCAGGTTCAGTGGCTCCTAATGGGATAATTCCGTATGGCCAAGAATCCGGTATTTCTCTGGCATCAATTTGATAAATAAGATCGCCATCAACAACATGCTTAGCCCATGCAGCTGAACCCAATGACAAGTCTTCTGGATCACCACCGGCGATACCTGCAACTACCCAATAGGCTTTACTCAGGTCAAAGCGAGGATCTAAACCCAGTGCCATAATCGACGCCGTCGCATTAGGAATGCCACCACCAACACAAATAACCAACACTCCATCTTTATTGAGGTATAAATCGTACTCGCCTAATGGGAAGTCTAATTTTTGAGAAAAGTCACCCCGCTCCAACCAAAGTTGAAGCTCCCCCGCGTCATCTCCCATTGCATCGCCAGACTCATACATGGTCACCACTACTGCTTTAATTGCATGGGTTTGTACCACTGCTTCTGCCACACTGACAGGCTTAATTTTGGTCGTGGTTTCATTATTACCGCAAGCAACAGTATTAGCCGCTAGTAACACTAACATTGCAGGCTTAGCGTATTTCAAAAATGACATGTTTATACTTCTCCGGATAGATTACGCTCAAAAACTTGACCGATTGGTCAGCAAATATTATACCGATTAGCTAAAAATGGCGAATGAACATGTTTCTGCTAAATGGTGTTGTTAGGTATACCCATTGATGGGAAAGGGCTAAGGAAAATAATCGACAGTTAAAAATACAGATTGAGAATACGACCCAGTTTTCCTTTGCACTTACTTATTTGAACAATAAGCGGTAATCATGGTGCATAAGCATTCAATTAGTGCATGGAGTTGCAATCAATAGATATCTAAAAAACCCAAAAAGAATCGTAGTTTAAAGAAAAGCAGAAAAATAAAAAATTAACAATTCAGACGTTCGCTAGGCAGACTGACCACCTAGCAAACAATCGATAAACTAAATCAGAAAATAGCTTACTTAGCACTCACTTCGGTAAACACATAAGAATGCTGACTATCGATCAATTTTAATGTTCGTTTACCGGATTCGCTTTGTCCAATAACCAACTCCATTCCAAACATGATTGGATTAAGCATCACTATAGAATTTGAGCCATCTGAACTGGTTTTAGTGGTTAACGCGCTTTTCCAAACACCAGGATCGAAGATGGTTTCTCCTGCTACCGTTGAAATTGATACTTCGCCTAAAATATCATTTTCGTAGTGAGTGGCTAAGCTAGCTAAAATCGCAGCATCGCCAGGCAAATCAATTTCGTCTAATCGCGATGCATTGATCTTTTGTTGTTCAAGGGCAAATACATCCACTTCGTCAGCCGCTTTAGGCTCGGCATTATAGAGCAACTCAATTAATTTGCGCTGAAATGCAGAAGCTAAATAATAGCCTTCATCGGAGTTAGTCAAAATAACTGCGGCGACATTGGCACTGGGTATCACAATGAATTGCGATTTATAGCCAGCCATACTGCCGCCATGTTCAATAATCTCTACCCCTGCGATTTTCTTGGTCGAAAGCCCCATCCCGTAATATTCATCTTTACCAGAAGACACGCCCGGTAAACGTCTTTCCAATAAGGGCGTTTGTGCAAAGAGTCTCTTACCTTGCGGGCTGACACCGAGCGTCAACTCGTTGGCTAGATACTTGAGCATATCCGAAGAGGAAGAAAACGCCCCGCCAGAGGGACGATAAGGCAATATCGTCAGATTAAATCCATGCTCACTAGTCTGTTCAACTTCCTCAATCTCAAATTCAAAATTGATTGCATAAGGTGTAGCAACATTGCCCGCTAAGGCCGTTTCAAAAGAAAAAGTGGTGCTATTCATTTGCAAGGGATCAAAGATAAATTCTTGCATAGCTTTGTCATAAGCGGCGCCTATTTCCATCTCAGGATAGAGAATATGACCTGCTACTAGTCCGGCCACTGCCGGCATTTGATTATTGTATTGATATAACTCGCCAAAATCACTGGTAGGCTCTACATTGGCTAAATCTTCTACAGCCATTAACGCTGGCGCATCTGGACCACTATTAAATACCCATGTCATATCTTTACGAGGTAAACCTGTACACGCACAAACGAGGTGACGAATAAGCACTTTATCTGTGGTTTCTTGGCTACCTAGTTTAAATTCAGGATAGTGATCGGTGACTTTATCATCCCAATCAAGCTTGCCCATCTCAACAAGTTTAGCCAACAATAAAGTGGTCATTCCTTTGGTATTCGAAGCCACCATAAACAAAGTATCTTTATCTACAGGCTCGCCACTGGCGATATTTTTCACCCCTACTCCACCTTCATATACCACGTTACCATCTTGCATCACCGCAATCCCAGCACCGGGTATTTTCAACTTCTTGGCAGACTCATTTACAAAACTCAGCAACGCCTCTACTTTTTGTGGATCAAGTTTGTGGGCAGACGCACTAGCGAAGTTCTCACCGTCATAGCCAAGCACGGTATAACTTTGTAGTAAGGTGTTTAACTGAGAGCCGCGTTTACCCAACACGGCAAAGCTAGAATCAACCAGCACCACATGCCAGTCGTTAGCGTTACGCAAAACAACGGCATAAAACCCCCGCTCTTCAGATATGGCACTTTCATACTCAATAAAGGTTTGCTGTTGCCAGCCATTGTTAGCTACTTCATCGTTAATGAAACGCACTTCACGGGCAAAGCCAGGAGAAAATTTTTGCCAAGCTTGCATGGCCGCCTTAGCAGCATCATCGGCACCTTTCACCACAGTGATAACTATCACCCCATCCCCTTCAGGCGCGGTGTATTTAATTAGCTCAGGCCCCTTATCCTCAACCCAACTTTCTGGAGCATCATAGGTTGCCCCCAACCAATCATCAGCTCCTAAAGCCTGATCAACTGATTCAGAAAGTTCGGAAGTTTTAACACTTTGAGTATCAGCAACACAGGCAGATAAACTAAAGGCAAAAAAGAAAATAATGGGGTAGAAAGATACATTTCGCATAGTAACAGTCCCTTGATTTGATTAAATATTAGTCTATACGAGCAATAAGATTTAATAAAGTGAACTGCGATAATTTTGATTTTTTGTATTTGCTACTAAACTTTTTTAGTAGCAAACATCAATCAGTGTGTTTTCATTTTGCGTAAATCACGTACATAAGTACCTGAACCGTTTTTTTGTATCACCTCAAATAAGTCAATGGCAGCAAATAAATCACTGAGTTTTTTAAACCCAAAATTTCGCTGATCAAAAGATGCGTGGTTCGCAATATGTTTACCGATCGCGCCTAAGTTCGCCCAGCCATCATCATCTTCGGAGGCTTCAATTGCTTGGCGCAACATATTCATTAATTTCGTATCGCTTTTGATACTAGGCTTTCGATGGGGTATTGGTTTTTCGTCTACAGGTTCTTCATCGAGGTAAAGAAATTTCGAACAACTATTCACAAATGCAGTAGGTGCTTTCCGCTCTCCGAAACCAATCACAAATTTACCATCAGCCAAAGCTCGGGTAACTAAAGGTGTAAAATCGCAATCAGATGAGACTAGACATATTGTATCAACATCTTTGGTGTAAAGAATATCCATTGCATCGATTACCAATGCTATATCAGTGGCATTTTTGCCTTTGGTTAAATCAAATTGCTGGATAGGTTGGATAGCGAATTCATGCAGCACATCTTCCCATGGCTTAATATTAGGGCTTTTCCAATTGCCGTAAGCTTTGCGAATATTGACTACACCATAACGCGCCAATTCTGACAGAATTATGCCAATTTTTGCAGCAGGCGCATTGTCTGCATCAATAAATAAAGCGATTTTGTCCTGTTCTTTCATCCTTTAAAATTCCTTTTTCAGCCCCTTTTAATGTAAGAAACATAATGGAACGCAAACAGCAATGAATCAATTATTTTTAAGATGTGAAAGTATGAGTGGGGATACGTTATTAGCTAAATAACGGTGACTTTTTTCTAACTCACTAAAGATGTGAAAATTAATGCAACAAGCGAATACCTGAAATTACCATTCATTGAGTTGCTGCATATCCTTTAATCTACATCGTTGGAGCAGCAGAGCTTCAAATAAGTCATCTATCGAGTCATTTTGTGGCGTTAACCCTGGCAATGCTATATTCGCTTCAGCAAAAAAGCGTTGTTTCTGATTGATAAGATCATCTTCTAACCAAGCAGATAACCACCAGTCTTGCATACGTTCTTTTGCTTCCTTTAATTTATGCTCAGAGGGCAATCGATCTCGTTTGATATTATTCACTTTGCAATCACTTGGAACTAAATTCCAAAGATCATTATTAGGCCAACGAGCAAAAGGCATGCTGTGATCAATGTCATATTTTTGGTTTAAACGCTTTGAAGACCAAACACATTGTATTGATTGCGACTTAGCTAATGTCTCAAAACGGCTGCGAACTTCAGACGTCGTTCGCTGTGGATCCAACCATTTGAGTGCTTGATAAAGGTAAACTTGTTTTTCAGGCTTGGCATAATCCGAATTGCCTTTATACGCCGCCATCGTTTTCACCCACTCATTAACTAAAACGGGTTCAATCCAACAAGCATAGCGACACAGCGCCAGCCACGTGGTTTCAGGTAATGAAAATTCGCCCCATTTTTGTAATGTGGGTAAATCTAGGAAAATACTATCTTTAGCCCTAATAGATTTAGTTGTCGCTTCAAAAACCTGTGTTTTTTGATTAGGCAGAGTAATGTACTGACAAGGCATTTCTTTGATATTCGAGGCACTGGCGCTTAGGGTTTTATGCAGTGCAATGGCATCTTCACCGGTAAACATGTTTCCAATGCGGTAATCAGACGCTGTTCTATGTCGCAATTTATGCCAACCGTCAGGTTTCATAAATCCCATGTTCGGTTTCGCGTTTGGTACTTGGAATAGTTGATGATGGTCAATTAAGTCTTTGTATTGATGTATCCAATACAACGCAACTAACCCCAAGGGTAAAATAACTCTGTCACCGCTAGCTAAAGACTCTCTTCGTATGACCGCACCAGGGTGACCATCAGCTATTCGCAATAACACTCTGAGTAAAGCAAGTTTATGAGTTGCTGATTTGCCATCATTGATAGCAACATGGCGAATAAAAGGAAATGCGCCCGTTCCATCGTCTGGCAACTGCAAAATTAAGGTCTGCCAATAAACCCCTTCTCGTCCGAGTTTATCGGTTTCATTTTGCGCTTCGAATTTGGAAAACAAACCATAGTTATGTGCTAAATGTTCGACTTCTTCAACACTTACATCGAACATTTGACGACTTTGCTGTTCTTCTTTGGTCATTCCAAGCTTAAGTGAAATAACGATTTTTCCACCAGGTTTAAGTAAATTAGCCAGTTTACGAATGGCTCTCGCCCGTTGACTTGGAGGAACATGCATCCATACCGCACTTAACAAAATCAAATCGAAGTTAACTTCTAATTTTGTCGTTTTATCAAGAGCAGGCAAAGCGTCTTGAATCCAGTGAACCTTTTTATTTCCCGTGGTTACCTTACCTACTTTCAACATTTCCAAGGCAGGTTCAACAGCATAAATCTGATAACTTTGGTCACTTTTCAATTTTTGTTCAGCTAAATCCGCGATGTAACTAACATCCCTCCCAACCCCTGCCCCCACATCTAAAATGGAAACGTTAGATTGCTCAAACAATGAAGTTAAATGATGCGCCCAATTGTTATGCACATCGAGGAAAGACAGCGACAAATACTGAGGGGCTATTTCTTCTATTTTGTTGTTGTAATAATCAGAAGACACATTAATCCTTAATGGGATATTTATTCATTATTCAACATTAAAAACATGTAGATTTTTATCATAACTTCATATTAATAATAGGGCTACAGATATCAAATTGAGATTCACTGAGAGAACCTTACACTGCCAGAGTTGACACAAAATTCCGACCATTTAGCTTTTATCGTTTAAATTAAACTTAAATTTTTATTCTTAAGCTGCGTGTGCGGCAGCTAACTTCAGGCACTCCCAAACACAAGCGCTGCATCCATGAGACGAACGGTGATTGTACGTACCGAACTAAGTGTGATGGGCTAAATAGCAATTTTAGATGTTGTTTTTTCATACTACGTCTCTACTACTATAATGCGCTTTTACCGAAAGTGTATTTGTGCACGGCTGTATGCGTTTGCGTGCTTTTTATTTATCGCATATTTTGATTGCATTGATAGTCCTTGCACAAGTCACCTGTGATTTCACAACGGTTTAACTTTGCTTGTAATTTTTCGAGGTTATGCAAGTTGTCCGCAAAAATGCTTGTGGAGTTTAATTCTTCACTTAACACAATATGGGCTTTGACTAATTTAATTAGTTTTGTAAAGTCCGCTGATTTTCCGGCTTTTTCAATAATTGAATTTTCGCGACTTATTTGCATCGTTATGTACAGAAGATTTGGGTCCATGATTACTTCTCAATTTTTGTGCTCAATTATTAGAAAATGTTTTGTTTTGGGGCTGCTAACTGCCCCAAGTATTTTCAACTAACTTTTCTTATCTAAGAGAAATATTCGAAGAACATGCCTTTGCGTTTCAGTAGAAAATGCATTGGTCGCATTGCCCTTGAGAAGCCACTGAAAAATCGTCGCCGTGACCTGCTTTAATTTAGTAAACAGCTGCGTATTTTTAGTATTTACTTTACGTTCAGCTAAACAGGTAATTGGCGGTTGTGCGTGGTTTCTAAGGGGTTGGCTTTGAGGCTGATTCACACACAAGTTTTGCATCCATGAGGCGAATGGTGATGGTACGTATGAAACTATATGTGATGGACTAACTAGCAATTCTTGATGTTGCTTTTTCATATTGAGTCTCTACTACTAAAATACGACTGCATTTGCGCCTTTGTGGCACCGATTTCCATTAAGCTGGTGATGTGCTGTTTACACCAACTTTTTGCTGGTTCGACAATTTGACTAAAAGCTTTATTGTCTAATCTTTTGTATAAGTGTAACGAGTTTCTAAAATCTCCCACCTGTCGATAAATATCTGCACATAATAGGATCATTTCATCTGAAGCGTTGCCGAGAATCTGCGAAATCTGCGAAGGCAAATCAGCGAGGTCAGAGCCTTTGATTTTCTTACTTTGAGTTAAAACCAGTTGGATCTGACACCTTTGATTTGTTTGATTTTTCAGTTAATTTTCACTCCCAGGCTTAACGAGACGATGGCACCTACTAAGGTTGTGATCACTACGGAGAGTAAAGAGCCAATTAGTACATATTCGGTCATACTTCTACCATTCGCTTTATTCAATTCTCCAAATCTAAATATGGATTTAGCGGCTAATACAAACCCAACGGCGGCGTAACTCCCCACAAGGGTGAAGGTCAATATTAATACTCGCTCTAAGTAACCAATTAACTCACCACCAGCAACAAGGCCTGTGATCTCAGGTTTACTTTGCTTGCTCAATGGTTGGTCTTGTGGTGTTGATTCGTCTGGATTAAAGCCCGATGGAGTATATTTTTGCAGGACCTGACTAATCACAATGGAAGTTGGTTTGAGAATCAACAAATACGCAAAAATCACTTGAACGCATGCTGAGAGCTTTTCATGTTTTAACACTGCATTAATAGTGATGCCGTCAACAAGGTAGAAAGCACTTACCGCGAGTACAGTGACATGTAATGTTTGATCGATTATAAAGTGAGACAGCTTATCACCATTCGCGCTAGTCACTTTCCACAGGTCGATAGCAAAGTGAGTCACTGTTACCCACACCACTAGGTATGCGGTCAAATGCCAATGAATGTCTAACACCAATGCTGGCAAGATCAATACGACTCCATGCAGCAGTGCATGACAGTACAACTCTACACTACGATAGGTGCGCTGCTTTTTGGCTTCTACCCAGCGGGCTGGCTGCAGGTAAAAGTCACAAATAATGTGAACCAATAAGAATGAAATCAGCAGACTAAAAAATTCAGACATCTTCAATTACCTTTAATTGTTGTTCAAATCGATAATTTAACGCTTCAATTAATGGCCACCCAGAGGCTTTGAGTGACTTGCTAACGGTAGCAATAGCAACATTTAATTTACCTGCTAGGTCGCTAACAGATAACTCTTGATTGGTTTGAAGCATAGGAAGCATCACTTCACATTGGCGTGGTGTCAGGTCGGTAAGTTGTCGATCAAGGTATTTAAATAATAAATCAAAGTGATCCGTGAGTTCAGGACGATCAGAACTAAACAGCAACCTATCACTTTTTAACGCTTTTAAACCGCGACCAGAAAGCACAAATGCTTCCCCCATGGATTCAGAGACTGATTCACGCAATTGTGCATTTGAAGCAATGGCAAAACTAATCCTGCTATCAAAATCTTTACCAAGGGCTTTTATGCCAACTCTGTAGACAATGGTATATCTCAATACGTTTGAGATATCATGGATCAAGGTCTGAAATTCATCACCACGTTTAATACTATGTGTGTTTAAATTGTTTACCTCACTGATCCATTGTTGGATGTCTTTAATGCGTTGCAGTAGTTGGTCAAACTGTTTTGCAGTTAATTGGGTCGAGTTAACCACATCCCCACTAATCACGGCGATGGGTTTTTGATTGTATTCCACACTAATTCCTTCTTTTGAGCCTCACCGCTAATTTAGCCCAAATAGGCTAAAAACGCAAATTTAGCCTTAATTGGCTAAATTAACATTTTTAGCGAGCTATGACTAAAGAACTGCGAAACTGCGGGGTCAGAACAAACCTACGGGTTTCCTCAGGTTTTCAGGTTTAGTGATATTTGCTAAGCTAGGGCAAATAACGAAACTGACATGTATCAATGACATACCAAATTAAAACGTTTTCTTCGTATTTTCTAACCTTCAGCATTTGCATCTTGTTACTCGGCGCTTGTGCGACGTCCAAAAAAGCTCAGCTTCCGGTTGCTGTGTTGACCACTGAATATGGCAATATTGAAATTGAGTTAGACACAAATAACGCGCCAATAAGCGCGAACAATTTCATTGCTTACATAAAAGGCGGGCATTTTAAAACCTTGACCTTCTATCGTACTGTTGATCACAGCAATGATAACCACCCTCTGAAAATCGCGGTTCTACAAGGTGGCTTAAACGCGGCACTTGATGAGCCTTTCGATGCTCCGCTACCAGCAATCACTCACGAATCAACGGCACAAACCACTCTCACTCACACAAGAGGCGCGGTTTCTTTTGCCCGTGGTGATTTAGGAACAGCGCAATCAGAATTTTTTATCTCTACCTTAGATAACCCGCATTTGGATGCAGGCGGATTACGCCACCCTGATAAACTAGGTTTTGCAGTATTTGGCAAAGTGATTGGGGGAATGGACGTGGTAGATAAAATTGCGGCAATGCCTGCGAATCGAGTTCACGACAATCCCTATGTGGAAGGACAATTATTAACTGAGCAGGTGGTTGTCAGTAAAATCACTCTCATTGATTAATAAATCAGCTCAATCAAAGCGAAAAACCGTTTTAAGACTAAGATGATAAGGCACATCTAGGGAAATATATTTTCCAATTTGAGTTTTTAAAAAAACTTAAAGCATTCAGGCACTTGGAGAGGTTTGCTTAGCACATTTTTACTGATAAACTTTTCCAGTGCAGTTTTATCTTTTGCTTTAAATAAGTGGCATCACTTAGCTTTTAGTTATTAGCTCGTCGTTAGTAACGCTTAGTTATAGATTAACAACACTTAAATAAACACACCAATCATCCATAACAGAGATAATGATAAATACGTCAATGCACATGCATTTCCCAAAGACTAATTATATGAACCTAAACACAAGGGATTCACAACAGTGACACATCAAAAAACAACTACACCTTTTTCTATTGCTCCTTCTTTAAAGAGCAAAACCCTAGTGGCTATAGCCGTCGCTACCTGTTTATCACCAATGAGTCTGTACGCGCAATCTAACGCAACTGGAGCAAATGATGCTGAGGTCGAGCGTGTGCTAGTGACCTCTCGTAAACGTTCAGAAGATATGAACGATGTGCCAATTAGCATTAACGTGGTAACTGACGAACTAATTGATAATTTAGGCGCTGCCGACTTTACCGATTTATTAGGCGTAGTGCCAAGCTTAACCTCTTACCAAAACGGTCCGGGAAGAACCCGTTTATCTATCCGTGGCGTGGCTAATGGTGGCGGTAATGACAACGATACGCAAAACCAAGAAACTGTCGGCATTTATATGGATGAAATTCCAATTTCCATGGGCGGCATGAACCCAGAGTTTGCATTGTTTGATTTGAAACGTGTAGAAGTATTGCGCGGCCCTCAAGGGACTCTATTTGGCGCAGGTTCAATGACAGGTACGGTTCGACTCGTTTCAAACGAGCCTGATCTTAACGAATTTGGTGGTCGCTATGAAGCCACTGCATCTTCTATCAGCCATGGTTCACAAAACTATTCGGTGAAAGGTCTGATCAATGCCCCGGTCATCGAAAACCAGTTGGCCATTCGTGCAAGTGGCTATTACATGGACAACGGTGGTTACATCGATAATGAAGTCACTGGCGAAAAAGATCTTAACGATGGCATATCGAAAGGCGCTAAAATCTCGACTTTGTACTTCCCTACCGACAATTTGCGTGCGGAATTAACCCTACTTCACCATAACTATTCAGATAATGGCTATCCACAAGACATCGACTCTACTCCGTTTTTAACCAGAAACTATACGTCTTTCGATGGCTTTGATGATGAAGTAAATATTGCCAATCTAACCTTGAAATATGACCTAGAGTGGGCTGAATTGGTCAGTTCTACTTCGTATTTTGATCGCTCGATCATTAACAGACGTTCGTTAGATTTATTATTTGAGTCGGCGCTTCCTCCCGAGGTCACGCCACACGAACTCATCGATTTCACTGACTCTGAAGTATGGGTGCAAGAACTACGCTTAGCCTCAACCACCGATGATAAGTTGCAGTGGACTGTGGGTGCTTATGCCGATAAAAAAGATGTGTTTTATGAAAACACCTTTCCTGTTCCAGGAGCGGACGCAATATTAGGCGTGCCTTCTTCGGCCTTTGGCGCACCAGAGGACCACTTGTACTACGGTTTTGACGATCTAACCGTAGAGACCTATGCGTTATTCGGTGAAGCATATTACGACATTGGTGATCTTTCTATCACAGCCGGTTTACGTTATTTCAACTGGAAACAAAATATCGAGTTCTACCAGTCTGGTTTGTTCAACGGTGAATCAAACGGTGATATTCGACCTGAAAGTACCACTGATGGCGTCAATCCGAAACTGAACGTGTCATATCGTTTAAATGACGAAGTTTTGGTTTATGCTCAAGCTGCGAAAGGCTTCCGTTACGGTGGCATCAACGGCGCTATTCCTGAATCAGTTTGTTCTGAAGAATTGGCTCAAGTTGAACGTGAAGGCGGCGATACACGCTTCTTTAAACCAGATGAAATTTGGAATTACGAGGCGGGTATAAAAGGCGTGTCCAGTGATGGTATGTTCAGTTATAACGCAACTGTTTTCCACATTGATTGGAGCGATATGCAAACCAGCCGCTCCTTTGAGTGTGGTTTTGGTTTCCGTGAAAATGTCGGCGAAGCCACCAGCCAAGGGATAGAATTTGAACTTAGTATGAAACCCGTTAACGCCTTGACGTTGTCTTTAGGTGGTGCATACATCAACAGTACTTTGGATGCAGATGTGCCTAATTTATCTGCGTTAAAAGGTGATTCAGCTCCGTTCGTACCAGAAACGACCTTTAATGCTAGTGCAGATTATGAGCGCGCGTTAAGCCAAAACTACATGGGCTTCGCGTATTTTAATGTGCAGTACACAGGAGACCGTGCTACTGAGTTTAACGAAGAGGCTGCCAACTATCGTAAAATGGATGCTTATACTGTGGCTAATTTACGCTTAGGTGTGCGCTTTGATGAATTTGAAGTGTCGTTGTTTGCAAATAACTTGTTCGACGATGATGGTGTGGTGCGGGCGATAGGCAGACCGCCTTTTGATCAGCCTGCTACTATTCGTGTAACACCTCGCACGGTTGGGTTAACCTTCCGCGGTAACTATTAACAGGTTAACGCAATTAAAAATCGCTTATTTGGCCTGCTTGATCAAAGCAGGCTGATAAGCGAATAATCGGACAATTGCACTTAGCATTAAAAACTAGCTCGTGCAGTTGTCCGCCATTTAACAGGATAATAATGATGAAACGATTTGCCGCTATTGTGATGATAGCTTTTTGGTCTTTCAGCAGTGTCAGTTTTGCTGGACCGCAACCATCAGCAATAACAGACAACACTGAGTCGATTAACAAACTGATGGACAGTCTTCATTACTCAGCAAGCCAAGCGGATCTGAATGCCTACCTTGGTGCTTTCACTCAAAATGGCGTCTTTATGGGAACTGATGATTGGGAACGATGGAGTCGCCCCACCACTTTGGATGCCTACGTTAAAGAACGTTTTAAGGGCGGCACAGGATGGACGTATAAGTCAGTTGAACGTCATATAAATTTTGCAGACAGTGGCAACACCGCATGGTTCGACGAAATAATAGTCTCACCAAAGTGGGGTAGATTCCGCGGCACTGGTGTGGTGATTAAACAAGCTGACACTTGGAAAATTGCACATTACTCCATGAGCGTGTTGGTAGCCAATGAAGCATTTTTTGAGATTGCTGAGATCAACAAAAAAGCATTTGCACAACGCAAAAACAAATAAGTCAGAGGGCATCCCTGTGAGATGCCCATTCGCATAACCCATCACGGCGAAAAATAAGATCACCTTGACGAAAGCGATAAACCTCCCTCAATAGCCTAGCTATTTCTTGCCGATTATTTCTTGTCTAAGATAAAAATTAAGCAGTCTAGGCTACCTTAGACTTCAAAAATGGAATAGTATAAAAATTAAGCGCTCGATACTAAATCAAAAAGGATATAAATTTAGCCATGACGCAACATTCTATCAAAGAGACATTATTCAATTCATCCATTGTTGGCGACAAGACATGTCAGGAAAGCATCCTTGAACAATATAAAATGTGTGTTTCCGCAACGGAGAATATTAGTAATCGTCGACAAACAACAAATAGTTTTTTTATTAGCATTAACACCATCATTGTTTCGTTTGTAAGCTACTTCAACTTTCAAGGTGACGATAAAGTCATTTCCTTAGTCATACTGTCAATTGCTGGCATAATCGCAAGTTTCATGTGGCGTCAGTTGATCCTCTTATATAAAGCACTTAATTCTGCAAAATTTTTAGTGATACTGGAAATAGAAAAGCAACTGCCTTTAGCACCATATACAGCCGAGTGGCAAGCCTTAGAAGAGGGGCAAAATAAACAGAAATACAAACCTTTCACGTCCATTGAGTCTCAAGTACCTATTATTTTTATGGTGCTACATTTATTGGTTGCTTTTTTTAACTTAAATACGTTTCTAAACAGCTAACAATATGTTTAATCTTCTGTTTAAAACAAAAAAAGGTGAAGAACAGACGGATCAAAATCACGCCCCCATATTCTGTGCAATAACACAAAATAACCTC
Source organism: Aliiglaciecola sp. 2_MG-2023 (assembly GCF_030548145.1). Lineage (NCBI taxonomy): Bacteria > Pseudomonadati > Pseudomonadota > Gammaproteobacteria > Alteromonadales > Alteromonadaceae > Aliiglaciecola > Aliiglaciecola sp. 2_MG-2023. The sequence goes on along the minus strand of NZ_JAUORY010000011.1, from coordinate 16,422 downwards.
GTTGAACTTAAAGATTTAATCTCAGACCCAACAGCAATATCAGTAAAAAATGCGACAGGTCAAAGCCCCTTGATATTTGCGTGTGAACGGGGCAATCAACAAGCGCTGGATATTCTATTAACAATTGAACACGATATTGAAGAACAAGACTTTTTCGGGTTTACACCACTAATGACCGCTTGCAAACACAAACAGATAGATATCGTAAAAAAATTATTGGCAGCAGGAGCTAAACCGAACACAGCTAACTTGTTGGGCAGAACAGCGCTCATGTTATCTTGTGCTAAAGGTGAAATCGAGACTGTAAAACTGCTCCTTGAAAATGGTGCGAACGCTAATCAAACTGACAGCAACGGTCGTAGGGTAATAGATTACGTTGGTAGCCAAAAAATAGGTAAATTAAAGTCCTATAAAATAATCAAGATTATTAGCAACGCGCCTGGGTTTTATCAAAAAACCAAGACCAAAAAGACCAAACCAGCGCTATCCTTCGCTGAATTAATCGGCAAACATGCTAAAAATAATATAGGACTCGATATTGGCGTTTTCATCATGATTCATAGTTTTGTTATGTTCAGCATGAATTTCGACAGTAAAAGTATTGTGTTTTTAAGCGAAGAAAACACAAAATACCCCAGTTCAATTTTTGTAATCTTGCCTTTTTTACATCTTATTTTTATGCTCTATTATTTTTTTCCTGCCTACAAAATAATTAAATTTAAACCTTCAGATGCATCAAATAACAGACTGAACAATCCCCTACCGTCCGCTCATCAATATGCAAGTAATACAGAATATATTCAAACGCTATTGGATTTTGGTTTTCACAGCCTGACTAACAAATTTATCCATATTACTGATCCAACCGTTATCCGTGCAGGGAAATTAAACATGCTGTTTCCCAGTGCTGTACTGCTGCTGGCAATACTCAATGGCGTAATGATGGCGTTTGACTATTATGACTTTCTAGTTGATTGCGCTTTAGCCGCTCTGTTTATATGTTTATTGGGTATTTATTTTGAATACAAAAGAAGAAAAAAAGCGCTTGTGTGCATCCATAAAAAGTTAGACAAAGCGGCAGGTGATATGTTGTCGACTCAGCAAAAAAGAGATGGCGTCCCACCAAAAGAATTTATTTTGTACTTAAGAGCGTTTGAAACCACTGGTGCATTAAAGGTAGGTGACACAGATTTCGAAACCGCTATTACGCATTTTTTGTCCCCGCATATTTTGCTCATTACCTTTGGCGTACCTGGTGAATTTGCAGGGGCAGCTAGAGTGCAAAGTACAGAAGAAAAATGGCAGTCTAACGTCTTAGATTTAATGCACAGGGCTACACACATTTTAATGCTTCCCTCTGACCGACCGGGTACTTTATGGGAAGCTGCAGAACTTAAAAAGCATCAACTACTGTTTAAAACCACCTTTGTGATGCTGCCAGAAATTCAATTACAATCCGCAAAGTACTCTGAATTGTGGCAACGAGCCTATGCTGCTTTTCAACCTATTGGCCTTAATATTCCACAACATATGTTTAAAGGTTTAGTATTTAATCTAAATCCAGCAGGCCACGTACAACATTATTCCATTTTACAAGAGGCGGATTTATTCATTAAACAATTTTCCGCTTCAGCAGGTGGAGACGGCAATGGAGAGGGCGATGGCGAAGGGGGAAGCGAAGGTGATGGCGGCGGAGATGGGGGCGGAGGCGACGGAGGTGGTTGAACATGGATAAAGATTTATTAGCCGCTTACAAAAATGCTGAATATGTTGTTTTTGCTGATGGATTAGCAGATAACCAGTTTGTTATGTTGGTCGATAAATACTGTGACGCCTTACAACGATTAATGTATCAAAAGGACTGCAAACAAGCGGCCTTTATCAGCGCATACAATCCTCGTAGCCATCTACTCCCAGAGTCCCAAAACCGCAATGCACACACCCAATTAAAAAACCAAATACAGCAATTAGGTTTCAAATTCATCAACGGCGAAGGGCGAGATCCAAAAGGACATTGGCCCGCAGAAAAGAGCCTGCTAGTACTCAATATTGATAAACAAGAGGCCATAAATATAGCTAAACAATGGGGTCAGAATGCGCTGATCTGGATTGAAGACGACGCCATTCCAAATTTACTTTTGATAGAGCACTTTTGCTAGATCACTTTTACTAGATTACCTGAGCCGTTAAGTTTTTCATCGGTACCTCCCCTGTCGATTTTTTCGATGAGCGAGCGGTTTATCTATCCTAGTTGGCCGCCATTTTTTACTTAGGGAATTAATCTAACCGCACAGCAAACATCACTTCCAACTCAGTACCTTCATTACTGTGAGCACAACACCAACATCACATACAAATAACAATGATTATCATTTGCAATACGTTTATCAATGATTATAATGACCCCGCTTTATTAATCACACTTCACATTCAGAGAGCACTATGAATAAAAGGCACACTTTTGCATTATCACCGTTGATGTTGGCGTTAGGCATGCATGCGCAAGCAGCAGATTTAAACAATGAAGACACGAATAACACAGCCGAAAACGATATTGAGGTTATTCGTATTGTTGAAAGCCGCATTCAACGAATTAGTTCTGGGGCAACAGGTTTAGGTCTAGATAGTTTTGACACCCCTCAATCTCTGTCAATCATCGAAAATGACACCATTTCGAAATACAACTTGAGTGATATCAATAGCTTGTTTAGGCAGGTTACGGGTATCAACATTGACCAAACAGAAACAGACCGCACCTATTTTAACGCCCGCGGTTTTGACATAACCAGTATGCATGTAGACGGCTCGGGCATCCCCTTTGGTGATATTTTCGTGGGCGATCTTGATACCGCTATTTATGAAAAGGTGGAGTTTATTCGCGGCTCTAACGGGCTGATAACCGGCTTAGGCAACCCGTCAGGTACGGTAAACTACGTTAGAAAACGCCCAAGTAATGATCCCCAAGCAAGTGTTGCCGTTACCTTAGGCCGTTGGTCAAATATGCGCGCAGTTGTGGATGTATCAACGCCATTAACTGAATCAGGAAGCTGGGCCGCCCGCGCGGTTGTCGTTCATCAAGACAAACAAAGCTGGTTGGATCGCTACGAGAATAACCGCACAGTTGTATACGGTGTTGTTGATGGTCAAATTAACGATGATGTCACTCTTACTTTTGGTTACACCTATCAAGATAACAACAGTGATGGCGTGACTTGGGGTGCGGTTCCAATGATTTATTCAGATGGTACCCAAACTGATTTTGCGGTTTCTGAGTCCACCAGCATGAACTGGACGTATTGGGATACCTTGAATGAAACTGCGTTTGCAGAATTAAGTTGGTACATCACTGATGATCTCAATTTCACCAGTAAGTTGAACTACACCAAATACGAAGATAATTCTGAGCTATTTTATGCTTATTCCAATACTGGCTTAGATCACGAAACAGGTTTAGGCATGTTGGGTTACCCCGGCAAGTTTTACGCAGAAGACGATATCTTAATTTGGGACAATACCTTACAAGGCACGTTTCAAGCGTGGGGGATGGAACATTCGTTCAATCTAGGAGTTAGCCTCGCCGACTCTGAAACTCTCGATTTAGAATTCGGCGCACTGAGCGGTTTCGACGTTATGCCTGCCCTACCCGGCTGGACGGGAACCGAAGTGGCAAGACCTGACTGGGCAGAACCTTATCAAGCTGGCTATACAGACGTCACCTTAAATCGTTTTTACGGCTCAATTCAACTAGCCGTTACAGAGAATTTCGATTTTGTGTTAGGCGCAAGTTTTGTTGATTATGAAAACGAAGGGGAATCTTGGGGCGCATCCACTTCTACCACTGAAGATGGCACCAGCCCATATATTGGTTTTACTTGGGAAGCGATGGAAGGTCTAAATGTTTATAGCAGTTACAGCGACATTTATCAACCTCAGTATTATCTAAACGAAGATCTTGAGCCCCTAGGCTCTGCTGAAGGTCGTAGTTATGAAATGGGCATTAAAAAACGTTTTGAACACAACTTATTAGTCAGTTTAGCCGTTTTTCGCACCGAACAGGAAAACCTGTATGAATTTATCGAATATGGCGACGGTGACGGCGTTGACGATGATGATTATTCAGATGACTTTGATTATTCACTGTATCGCGGTGTAAACGTCGACTCTAATGGTTTTGAGTTAGAAGTGTCAGGTCAGGTTTCAGAGGAGTGGACACTCCAAGGTGGCTTTACCGCGTTAACCATGGACGATGAAAACGGTGATGAAGCTCGCACATTTATTCCGCGCAGAACCTTGAAGTTAATGGCTGACTACTCACCGACTTGGCAAGAAAAACTCAATGCCGGTATTTCTGTTCGTTGGCAAAGCGAAATGTATTACCAAACAGGTTTCGGACGCATTACTCAAGACGCCTATGCGCTTATTGGTGGCTATGTGCAGTACCGATTCAGCGAGCAAGTGTCACTTAGTCTGAACCTAGACAACATTACAGATGAAAAATACCTTAGCTCTGTTCGAACCGACCAAGCGTTTTATGGTTCACCAACTGACTATAGCCTAACCTTGCGTTGGGGCTTTTAATAAAGCTACAAAAAGAAGCTTATGTAACCAATAGGCTTCTTTTTTCGTTCCTAATTGGGCACAAAAAGCGTGTTTCATATTAGCTAAAATTGGAAACAAATCATGAGTACATCATCTTTGAAATTTCTTAAAAACAGACGTTTTTGGCTAAGCGGGCCCGCTACTCTTGTGGTCTCTTTGCTATTTATGCTCGCCATGGCTGTCTGGTTTCCACCTGGAGCAGGCCATGTGAATAACATCATGATGCCGATGTTTATGTTTCCGCTCATTTGGGCGATTTTGTTTTTTTACACTTACCTGACAACAAACCTGCAAAAAGCCCAATGGCTGCTTGCCACATTATTTGTTGCCAACAGTGCCATTCTTGCATTTCAATTTTTAGGTTAACCTTTATGACTGACAATACTCCACCCTTGCGTTCTAAAGCTAAGGCTTTACTTAGCCTTCATTCTTGGTCTGGCATTGTATTAGGAATGTTACTTTATGCGGTTATATTTACTGGTACAGTAGCGGTGGTTGCCGATGAAATTGGCGAATGGTCAAACAGTAATTATCATAAAAATCTGTTAGTTGCCTCTGATGTCCATGCAACCGTTTCTCGTTTAGCTGACCAAACCCCTGTAGAGTATTTAGATGAAATTTCTGCTTATGAAAACGATAGGCAACAATTGGTGTATTTCTTCCACACCCACAAGCAAAATCCATCGGGTGATATGGACGAGTATGGCGTTCAGTATTTAGTTAATTCTCAGGGTCAAACCATCTCAAAAGAAACCGGTTTTGGTAGCGAGATATTCGCCCAAGACGATACCTATGCCTTAAGTCGATTTTTAGTTTCCATACATACTGAATTGCATATTCCGGCTCCGTGGGGGCTAATACTCACCGGGATTTTAGGGCTGGCAATGTTAATTGCTTCTGTGTCTGGATTTATGATGCACCGTCATTTGTTTACCGATATGTTTTCGATTCGCAAGCAACGTGACGGCCAGCCCCTCAAACGTGACTCTCATACAGTGGCAGGCACCTGGAGTATTCCGTTCGCTATTTTATTGGCGTTCACCGGCAGCTTTTTCAGTTTTTCCACTGCGTTTGGTTTGCCTGCCATGGGAATGGTGGCATTTGGCGGTGATCAAGAAGCACTTATGTATGCTTTGGTAGGCGAGCAACAGCACAAAAGCGAAGCACCAATGACTTCTGCTAATTTTACAACTATGGTCAGAGATGCAGCAGCACGACAATCATCAGTCCCCTCTTATTTGTCCATCTCTCATATGGGCACAGAGTCGGCTAGTTTACTGGCTTTCTTTATGCCAAATGAAGGCAAGGTTGGATACGAACAATTAGTTTATGATGGCACTAATGGTGATTTCATTGAGCACAAACCCTTAGTCGGCACTGTACCCTCAGTATCAAGTGATATTTTGTCATTAATTTATCCCATTCACTTTGGTACCTTTGCCGGGCTAATGTCGAAAATTGTGTGGATAAGTCTAGGCGTAGCCGCTTGTTACGTGACTATCACAGGTCTACAACTTTATGCTCATAGAAATGAAAAAAGCCAAACCAGTTGGCGCTGGTTTAGCCGAATGTGCGTGTGGGGTTTTTATGGCCTTCCCCTGTGTTCACTAGTCAGTGCCTTTGGCTTTTTTGTTAGTGGCAATATGGGGGCGAGTCAAAGCTTATGGACCCAATATTCGTTCGTGATTGCCGCCGCATTAATTAGTTTAGTTAGCTTGTCTATGAAGAACCTCAAACAACTCAAAATTTTATTGCTGGCAGGAAATGGGATCTTCTGTTTAATATTACCGGTATTACGCTTTAGCAGCTCACATGTAGGTTGGTTAGAGGCCTTGAAATTCAACATGATGGACATGTTGTTTATCGACTTTGCACTGCTTACCTGCGCTCTTTGGTGCTTTTTCGCTCTGCATAAAAAATGTCAACAGGAAAGCCAAGAAAGTGATGTTTGGACTCCAACCATATCTGATGTAGAGGTGAGAAAATGAACCATTTAATTATGACGCTTCCTTTTATCGCGTTCAGCTTACTGGTTATTTTTTTGCTTGCCCTCACCGACCCAAGGCGCAAGCAACTGTCCAACAAAACCAACAACAAAACGTCCCGCAGCTTAACCTTATCGCCTATGCACAGAAAGTTACTGGCATGGAGTTTAGCTCTGCCATTTATTCCGCTAATAATCATGAGCAATTATGCCGGCATATTGATGTATTCAGGGGCGGTAACAACAATAGGTTGGATGGTATCTGAACTGCCCGCCTCTGTGGTTTAAATGAATGATGAAATATAAGCAAGCTCGCAAAACTAAAACATCTAAGAGGCGAGTTTTAAACTTATTATGAAAATTAACGTTTAACCTGGAGTTCTGATATTACTAAATTTCGGCCTCGTTCTTTTGCCACAAAAAGCGCGGTATCGGCTCTAGCTATGACTGATTTCAATGAGTCGTCTTGCTCACTAAATTGTGCAACGCCTGTTGAAATAGTGAATTGAATTTCGCCCTTAGAAGTGTTCATAGTATTTTGCTGGGTAAGTACCCGCAAGCGTTCAGCAAATTGAATAGCCCCAGCGATTTCTGTATCAGCTAATATCATTGCAAACTCTTCACCGCCAATACGGCCAATGATGTCGGAGGAGCGTGATATTGAGGTTAACACCTCACCCATCTCTTTTAGCGCGATATCGCCTAGTTCATGGCCGTAGTTGTCATTGATGTCTTTAAACTTATCGATATCAAAGGTGACCACACAAAACGAGCTAGCATGTCGTTTGGCTTGTAAATAAAGTTGTTCACCGGCTGAGAAAAAAGCGCGTCTATTAGGTAATTGGGTCAACTCGTCAGTCATGGCAAGTTGCTCTGCTGTTTGTTTGGCGTATTGTAGTTCTTTGGTTTGTTCTCTAACTTCTATTTCCAAGCGCTTATTATAATCTTCTAATTGAATAGCCATATCTTCTTTGTGCTTAAGGTAGTCAGCTTGTTTAATTGCTATTTCCATAAACTCAGCTATTTCGGACACCATTTTAATCTCTTCGACAGTCCACTCATGCTTTTCGCTTGAGTCCAAACAAAACAAGCCTACTACCCCTTTGTTATGACTAACCGGAACGTCTAAAACTGCGCGAGTATTGCCCTTTGTCATTGGCTCCTGTAATGGTAAAAAACGGTGGTCAGTTAATACGTCGGAAACGGCTAATAGTTTGAACTGGTTTAGTTCTTTCAAATAATCTGGCGCTATATTAAGGTCACTTTCTAGCCCCTCGAGGTTAGGCATATGTTTTGGAGTAGAACAACGCCAAATTTTGAGAATACCTTGCTCAGAAACAGTTGAATAGGACACGCGATACAACGGGTATCTTTTGGCTAATTCTTCTAACGCAATTTGAATAATTTTCTCTGAAGACATGCCGGCATTAATACTTTTAACAATTTGACCAATAGTTTTGTATCTGTCTCGATTGTGTCTTAATTGAATAACTTCACTGCGATATTTCATCAGTTGTAGGCCAACGAAAAGGACCGAGATTAACAGAATGATAAAAATTATATAAACAACCAAGAGATCGCGTCCTCAAGTTAATGGCACTTCACGAAAGATTGTAGGAAAAGTTGTGTGCCCAGAATGCAATTTATAATAATCTCAAAAATATGAGCAGACTCAATACATATTAACTTTTTTTTTAGACCGCCCGACTAAAAATTAACGTAATTGCTGCTAAATATTTGTATCGCAAAACCCAAGCATAGCTCAAATTTAATCGTTTAAAAAAATCGTTTCAATAATCCATGCAGTTTCAAATTTGTTGCAGTATAGGTAAAACTCACAGTACATTTTGCCAACTAGGATTAGTTACAATGCTAAAACGTTTGACACCACAACTGGCTCAAGTATTTTGAACTATAGTTATTTTACCTAGCCAAAAAGATTGTAAACTTAAAATATGAAGCGCCGACTATCTATTGCATTTTCCTCATGCTGTTTAATGCTGCTTTACTGGGCGCCGACACTTTACGCCGAAGAAGCTGATGAAAAATTGCAGTTTTCCGGATTTGCTCGTGTGGTTATGGGTCATTTCGATGATGAAAATGCTGAGTACGTGGGCTATGACAACAGCATAAGTTTCGACCAACAATCCCTTCTTGGGCTGCAAGCAGATTACACTTTTAGTGATCAGCTTTATTTAACCGGCCAGTTGATAGGTCACACAAGTGAGCTACGTTCTTCAGGATTGGAATGGCTTTATTTAACCTATACCCCGTCCAATACCGCACTTCAGTTTAAACTTGGCAAGCAGCGCATACCATTTTTCAATTACAGTGACAGCATCGATGTCGGCTTTGCTTACCCATGGTTAACGCTACCCCAGCAATTTTATGACACGGCATTCTTTTCAACCTTTGAAGGGGTGATGGCTAATTACCAATATATTTATCACGATTGGGTGATGAACTTTGAAGGATATTGGGGTTATTACGACGATAAAATTTATTTAGCTAGCGGCGAAATCGATACCAAGGTAACAGGGCTTTCGGAGTTAATACCAGTGCATCCTATAATGGGTTAACGTTTCGGGCAGCCTACAACCAAGGAAACGCCAAACTGCAACTTCCTGCTGCAACACAGTTTGCTGAATTGCTCAATCAGTATGGATTTAGTCAAAATGCAGCATCACTTAATCCGGATGGTCTCATTCATTTTTATCAACTAAGTGCTAATTATGAGAACCTAGATTATTTTGTACGTAGCGAAGTCGCGAGAATGGTGGGTGAAAGTGGTCCAGTTCCCGACATAGATAGCTTCTACATTTCCGCAGGTTACAACTTTCATCCATACACTTTATATATTTCCTACGGCGCTCGAGATGTGCATTACGATCACGGACCTAATGAAATCCCCTACGGTATTTCAGGTGAACTTGACTTTCTAGCGGCAACCTACGAATCCGTACTCAGCGGTTTTCCTGACGATAAGAGCAAAGGCACTAAAATTGGCCTTAGGTGGGACTGGCGATATAACGTGGCGTTTAAAGCAGAAGTCACCTACGTTGACGCTGAAAAAGTAAGTAACGATTTTGCGATCAAAGATTTAGGAGGATTCGATGGCCATGGGGTCTTGTATCAACTAGGAATTGAATGGATATTTCTATGAAAAAATGGGGCATTTTGCTGCTGCTCGCATCACTTTGTTTTTTTCAAGTTGCTAGGGCAAATGAAACTATAGTGGTGGTTGCCAACATTTCAGATAAATCAATTCAGCTTAACCGGCAACAAATACGTAATTTATATATGGGCGGTATGATGCCTTATGATCTGAACGTTATCGCATTATCGCCAGATAACGTAACCCGCGTGATATTCAATACAAAAGTGGTGGGATTAACAGAGTCGCGAATCCAATCATATTGGGCGCAAATGCGCTTTACTGGGCGTAAAAAAGCACCGAAAGAATTCGCCAATGAGCGTACTTTGCTTGAGTATCTAATCGACAATGAAGGAACTCTGGGGTATTTGCGAGGCAGTATCTCGATTCCCGATGATTTATTAGTTGTTTATACCATTGATTAGCCGTTTATCTTCGCAGTTACAATTAACAACTATTACCCTGCAATAGATAGAACAAAACGTAACCACCGTTTTAGCTCGATGTGCACATCGCTAACCAGCTAGTTGGTGAAAGACGTTTTGTTCATGCCATTAACATTAATCTATGCGCTAATTACCGTCATTTCATTTAAAATAAATTCTTCAACGCAACCTTCAGTGGCAGCCATATAATCCGCTAAGTGCTGGTTGCCCATGTGGGTTTGCCAAAGTTCACGTGTCTGCCAGTTTTCATAAAACATAAAATGCGCTGGATTTTCGTTATCTTGATGTAAGTCGTAGTTGATGCATCCAGCTTCATTGCGGGTAGTATCGATAAGCTTTAACAGCTCCGCTTTGACTAAATCTACTTTGCCTGGAGCGGCTTTAATATTGGCCACTATGGTTAATTGAGTCATGCTAATTTCCTAATTAATATTGTTCAGTTTGATCTGCTAAGTTGGTTGCTTAAAAGCCTTCCAACACGATTTTTCCGATCGATTTGCCTGATTCAAGTTCTTCATGAGCGGCTCTTAGATTCGCCGCATTAATTGTCCCAAGGTGTTTACCTACAGTGGTTTGGATATAACCTTGGTCAATCAAATCACTTACTTTATTCAGTATGTGATGCTGCTCAATCATATCATCGGCCGTAAACATTGAGCGAGTAAACATAAACTCCCAGTGCAGCGATAAACTTTTAGCTTTCAGCTTGCTGATATCAAGGGATTCAGGATCATCAATTAAGGCAATTTTTCCCATTGGTGCTAACAATTCTACATAGCTATCAAGGTATGAATCTGTATGGGTTAAACTCGCAACATGGGTCACTTGCCCGATGTTTAATTGTTCAATTTGCGCAACCAGAGGCTTCGAATGATCAATAACATAATCCGCTCCCAATTTTTTTACCCAGTTTGCTGAGCTTTCACGAGAAGCGGTCGCGATAACAGTTGCACCTGTTAAAGCACTGGCTAATTGAACTAATATCGAGCCAACGCCGCCTGCAGCGCCAATAATCAAAATGATATCCTTTGACTGCTCTTTTGTATCTGGGAGCTGTTGTTTAATGGCTAAACGTTCGAACAACAGTTCCCACGCGGTGATTGCTGTCAACGGTAAAGCCGCTGCTTCACTGTCAGACAAGCTCTTTGGTTTGTGACCAACAATACGTTCATCCACTAACTGAAATTCCGCGTTACCGCCCTGACGATTCAAATCACCAGCATAAAACACCTTTTCACCAGGTTTAAATTGGGTAACTGAATCGCCGATAGCCACAACTTCACCAACCGCATCCCAACCTAGCACTTTGTATGCATCAGCCTCAGGGGTAACATTTTGGCGAATTTTGTAATCAACAGGGTTAACCGCAATCGACTTGACGCTAACTAATAAGTCATGTCCTGATGCAGTTGGTTGTGGCAGTTCGATATCAATAAGAGATTCAGGGTTATTAATAGGTAACGCTTGTTTGTAGCCAATTGCTTTCATAATTATATTCCTGTGTTTTGACAATGTTAATCAACTTGGGAGAAATTATAGAGCTTGCTTAACGAAACAAAAACAGCATAATAATTGAATCTTTATCAAATAATTTTTGACAATCATGTTACTAGAAGACCTTAACGTAATTTTAAAAGTGGCTGAATTTCGCAATATTACAGCGGCGGCAGAAAGTTTAGATATGCGCACAGCAACAGCAAGCGCTGCTATAAAGCGAGTTGAACGTGCGTTAGGGGTTGAGTTATTTATCCGAACCACCCGACATTTGAGGCTCTCCGTTGCCGGTGAAAAATACATTCCCAACTGTGAACAAGCATTACAATTACTCAATTTCGCTAAGCAAAATGTGAAAGAGGATTTAGATGTCATTGATGGTGAATTAAGAATTTCGGTACCTTCAGATTTAGGTCGCAATTTAATTCTACCTTGGCTTGATGAGTTTATGCATGAGCACGCAGGCGTTAGCGTCAAGCTGCATATTAGTGACAGTAATATTGACTTCTATCGAGATCCTGTTGATATCGCTTTACGCTATGGCACACCGAATGATGCAAACTTATATGGTTTTAAAATTTGCAAGGTTCCCCGTGTAATTTGTGCAACAACCGAATATTTGAAAAACAACGGGTTTCCACAACATCCCAATGATTTAACCACCCATAACGGCCTTTTATATCAACTTCATGACATTATTCACGACGTTTGGGAATTCGATCACAATGAAAAATCGATAAAAGTAAAAGTACAAAGTAATCGAGCTTCAAACGACGCCGAGTTGGTTAGGCGTTGGTGTGTAAATGGAAAAGGCATAGCGACAAAGTCTAGCTTAGATATGTCGAACGACCTACTTAACGACAAAGTTGTGCCGATATTAAAGGAATTTGCCCCCAAACCGACGGAACTATGGCTGATCTGCCCAAGCAGACAAACAATTACTCCAGCCGTGCGATTGCTAAGAGAACATTTCAGAATAAAGTGCGCAGAGGTTTTTGCGCAACTGATTAATAAAGGGGTGTTAACGCAGGAAAATATTAAGTAGTTCCTACCGCCAATTACAAAAAACCCGCGAACCTTTCGATTCGCAGGTTTTAGTATTTGGCGAAGAGAGTTCCCCCCCATCTGCAGCGCCACTAAACTCAACTGATTGAGTTCTCTTGTGTATACGCTTAAAATTTTTAACATTATTAAATAGCTTGTTTACTTCTGGGCTATACTATCCCTTCATCTCTTCCAAGGTTTTACAAACATGGACAGCCATTGCATACAAAGAGTACAAACATGGACAGCCATTGAGTACAAACATGGACAGCCATTGCATACAAACATGTACAAACATGGACAGCCACAAACTAGACTAGAACTAGACTCTTAGGAAAATAGAATCAACTACAAACATGGACAGCCACAAACTAGACTAGAACTAGACTCTTAGGAAAATAGAATCAACTATGCTTTAGTATGATTAATTCAGGGAGTGAATTATGCCACTGGCAAGGAAGCGACAAATCAATCTTTCAGATACCCCTTATTATCATTGTGTATCCCGATGTGTCCGGCGTGCCTTTTTGTGTGGTGAAGATGAACTGACAGGGAAAAGCTATGAACATCGTCGCCAGTGGGTAGAAGACAGGTTATTGTTTTTGACCACCGTCTTTGCCATCGAAGTTTGTGCCTATGCAGTGATGAGTAATCACACCCATGTGGTGTTACATGTGAATGCTGACAAAGCTAAACATTGGACGGATACAGAGATTGCTCAGCGTTGGCATAAACTTCACAAAGGAACCTTGCTCTCACAAAGGTTAACCTCAAAAGAAACTCCCGTGTTCACAGACGCTGAACAAATCACACTCCAATCTACCTTGTCAGTTTATCGTAATCGCTTAACCGACATTAGCTGGTTTATGCGAGAATTGAATGAGCCGATTGCTCGACAAGCGAATCAGGAAGACGACTGTACCGGTCACTTTTGGGAAGGGCGATTCAAGTCACAAGCACTGTTAGATGAACATGCCTTAGCAGCCTGTATGGTGTATGTGGATTTAAACCCTATACGAGCAAAAATGGCAACAACCCCAGAGTCTTCTAACCACACCAGTATTAAACGCCGTATTCATGATTTTAAGAAAGGTTATCAGCCATCTACGTTAATGCCCTTTGTTGGCAACCCAAAACAGCCACAACCGCAGGGACTAATGTTCGATTTAGTCGAATATCTTAAGTTGGTTGACCTATCTGGTCGCAGTCTTAATCCCAATAAAAGAGGGGCAATTGATATGAGTGAATCACCCATATTGCAACGTTTAGGGTTGGATGAACACACCTGGCAAGATATGTTTTTGACCTTTGAAACCAATTTTAGCGTGGCTGCAGGGCAATCAGACACCTTGAAACGCTATAAGCGAAAACGTCGGCAAAAAAATTCTGTAGGCTAACGATTCCACTAAAGCCGCTTTTCATTTCAATTGTTTCTTTGCACAAGAGACAGGCCTCAACCTACACTAAATTCAGCTCAATAGCGCCCATTTCCCAGAAACCGATGATTCCATAGGTATTTATCTAAATTACGAACGCATTAATACTTTTCATCAGACTCCAGTAAAAGTTATAGGCCTCTTTTTTCACTACCTTTAAAAATGCCTGTCCATGATTTACTGATTTAGTTCCCAAATATGCGTTGGGCATGGGTAATTAGGCCAGTTGTAACGCTACCAAAATGGTTCCCAATGACAATCTCAGTATCGGGGAACATAGCGCTTATCCATTGTTTGATGACGGGTGAAATTGCAGTACCGCCGGTTACAAAAATGGTGTCGGGTTTAGCGCCTGACTGCAGTAAAGACTCATTCACGATAGACTCAATTTGCTTTAATTCGCCACTGATGGCATCACCTAGTTGATCTCGGCTAACCGAGATTTGTAAATTTGATTCAATATAATCGAGATTAACCTCGGTCAAATTGTTGGTTGAAAGTGCTATTTTGGTTAATTCAGAACTCTTATTTAATTTGAGCCCTAGTTTGTCGTCACGCAACTTTTTTAATCGCTCGATTCTATTATCCAAAGACATAAAACAATATCGTTGCAATTCCACACCGGTTCTATTTGAATTAAACTCACGCTGCGCAGCGACATCATTAACACACACAGCCTGCCTGAATAATGTGGGAGGAATCGGCAGGTCGTTAGTTAATATAATATCTTTACCAAAGTGCGGCATTATCCCCATTAGCGCTAGTTTGTTGTCAATATCAATGCCCCCTATCCGTTTTCCTGAGCAACCAAGAATATTACTCTCTCGAATATCGCTGCTTATATAACTGGGTCCTAGTTTAACCACCGAACAGTCTGTTGTACCGCCACCTAAATCAATAATAAGCACCACTTTATCTTGACTTAACTGTCTTTCATAATCGTATGCTGCTGCAAGTGGTTCCATTAAAAATTCAATATCTTTAAAACCCACTTTTTTGGCCGCTGAGGTAAGAATACTAAGGGCTTGACTATTTCCGTCTTTTTCTTGTAAACCATGAAAATTAACGGGCCTGCCAATAACAACACTCTCCAGCTCAATGCCCTTTATATATTCAGATTCTTCTTTTATAAACGCCAGCATTTTCTCAATAACAGATGCAAATATGGCTTGTTGAGCTTTGGTGATTTTTGCACCTAAAAAAGATTTGGGCGACTTAATGTAAAAGCCATTTTCAGGATTTGTAATGTGCGCTAATTCCGCTTCTCGACCAATAATAATATCGTCGCTCAACTCCAGCGCTTCCATTACGGTTTTCATACGTTGATCAGTTTTAGCATCTTCGCGATTTTCAGCTCTGATTATTTTGCGAAAAATATTAATTAGTTCAGCATCGGTGAAAACCCGCGCGTCTGTTTCACTTTTAGCTCTTTTGGTTTGTACCGCTTTTTCTGCTTCCACACGAGCTAATAAATCTGTCTCCGATACTTTTTCTGGTTTAATAACTCCATGCTCTAAAAATACACAAGAAGGAATCGTGGTTTCGCCATCTTCAAGAGGAATAAGAGCAGGTTCACTTTGTTCTATTATACCAATGGAACAATTAGACGTACCAAAATCTAAACCTGCGAACATTTTATTCTCTTTATTTTTACTGTTTAATTTCACTCGATACTCATTAAAGTCAACCCCCAAAATTAGCCGACTAATCACACTAAAGTAAAAAGCATTATTTTTGCTAACCGGGTCATTGTTTGTTACTGAAAAGTTGGATTTTATAAAATACGTGGGCTTAGACACTGGCAAAAGACCCCTGCGCCTACGAAATCAGCGGGGCCAGATCCCACAGGTTTTGAGAAAGATGGAAATCATTTACTCTGAAATCAAAGGGAGCTGACCCCGAAGGTTTTGATTTCAACAATTCCTACTATCTTAAAATATGCCTGTCCATGAGTTTATGCCTGTCCATGACTTTAAAAATATGCCTGTCCATGACTTTATTGCATAGTGAAAACAATGGAACAAACATATCTGAACTTAGTGGAACTGATCCCAAATTGATCCCAAACAAAAAAACCAGCAACTAAGTTGCTGGTTTTTTGATAAATTTGGCGGAGAGAGAGGGATTCGAACCCTCGTTAGGTTTAACCCTAAACACACTTTCCAGGCGTGCGCCTTCAGCCACTCAGCCACCTCTCCAAATTGTTTCACTTGCTCTTCGAAATTATCTCAGAGCTAACACATCCATGATGATCGGCACCCAGTC